>CACVAR010000323.1 GCA_902727905.1 uncultured Sulfurovum sp.
AGTATGGTGTTATAAAAATGAATATTGATACTGATACACAGTGGGCATATTGGGATGGGGTACGTGCTTATGTTGATCAATATCATGCTTATCTACAAGGTCAAATTGGTAATCCAGAAGGTGATGATAAACCAAATAAAAAGTTTTATGATCCTAGAAAGTGGTTACGTGAAGGTGAAACAGCAGTAATTACACGTTTGGAACAAGCATTTTCTGATTTAAATTGTTTAAATCGAAATTAGCCTAGGGTGTTTTCATTGGAAAACACCTTACAGGTAAATATGAATTCTCCAATCCAAAAAAAAACCTTCCAAAATCAAAGCATTTACATAAAAAGAGATGACTTACTCTCCAAAGAATTTTCTGGTAATAAAGCACGTAAATTTGCTTATTTTTTAGAGCATGATTTTACTAATGTCAAAAAGATAGTCTCTTATGGTTCTAATCAATCTAACGCAATGTATTCACTCTCTGTGTTGGCAAAATTAAAATCTTGGGAATTTGAATATTATGTCACACATGTTCCAGACTATTTAGAACAAAACCCTCAGGGAAATTATAAGTATGCCCTTGATAATGAAATGCAAGTAATTCTTCAAAAGAAGAAGCCTTTGAAGAGTGATATTAAAAATAAAGAGGTACTTTTTATAGAAGAAGGTGGTCGTGAGCCTTATGCTGAATATGGCTTGAAAATATTAGCTAGTGAAATTAAAACTTGGAAAAGTGAGCAGGGTTTTGATGATATTAATATTTTTTTACCAGCTGGTACGGGAACAACAGTACTTTATTTACAAAAGAATTTTAAAGATCAAGTTTATACGGTTCCTTGTGTGGGTGATGAGAATTATTTGAGAGAACAGTTTAAAGTGTTAGAAGAAAATGAAGCTTTTTACCCAACAATTATTAGACCTTCTAAAAAAAGACACTTTGGTAAGTTGTATAGAGAGTCTTATAATATTTGGTTAAAATTACAAGCGAATATGGGCATAGAGTTTGATTTACTTTACGACCCTCATGGATGGCTAACTTTGTTAGAGAATCCACAGATTTTTGATAGACCAGTACTTTATATTCATCAAGGTGGCTTGATAGGAAATGAGAGTATGTTGGCAAGATATAAAAGGAAATATGATGAAAATATTTAATACAAAAGATGAAAATTTTCAAAATGAATTTGATGAATTATTAAAACGTGGTGCCATGGATATAGATGGTGTTACAGGAATTGTAAAAGGTCTTCTTGATGAGATTAGAAATGATGGTAATAACGCTTTAAGAGGTCACATTGCTAAATTTGATAGATGGGAGCCTCAAAATGATGAAGCATTAGCTGTTTCAGTGGAGTCTATGGAAAAAGCATACAATAATATTGACCCGACACTAAGAGATGCTTTGCATATGGCGTATGATAGAATTGAAGATTACCATGAAAAACTGATGCCAAAATCTTGGTTTGATTATGAAAAAAATGGCAATATGCTAGGACAAAAGGTTACAGCTGTTGATTCTGCTGGACTTTATATTCCTGGAGGGAAAGCTGCTTATCCCTCTTCATTGCTTATGAATGCCATTCCTGCTATTGTTGCAGGGGTGGAAGAGATAGTAGTTTGTACACCAGCACCTGATGATGAGTTAAATGAACTTCTTTTAGCAGCGTGTCACTTATGTAAGGTAACAAAGGTATTTAAAGTAGGTGGTGCTTCTGCTATTGGAGCAATGGCATATGGAACAGAGACAATCCCTAAGGTTGATGTCATTACTGGACCTGGAAATATTTTTGTGGCTACAGCAAAGAAACTAGTTTATGGTGAAGTAAATATTGACATGATTGCTGGACCTAGTGAGATTGGTATTTTGGCTGATGAAACAGCCAGAGAAGATTTTGTAGCCATTGATTTACTCTCTCAAGCAGAACATGATGAGATGGCATCTTCTATTTTAATTACCACAGATGCTACTTTAGCATCTAAGGTAGATGCTAAAGTAAAAGAATTATTATCTATTCTATCACGTAAAGAGATAGCTCGAAAATCCATTGAAGAGCGTGGTGCTATTATTGTGACTGAGACGATGGATGAAGCCATTGACTTAATGAATCAAATTGCACCAGAACACTTAGAAGTTTTAACGGCTAACCCTATGGATTTATTGGGTCATATTAAACATGCAGGTGCTATTTTCTTAGGAGAGTATACTCCTGAGCCTATTGGGGATTATGTGGCTGGTCCTAACCATACCTTACCTACAGGTGGAACAGCTAAGTTTTATTCACCACTTTCGGTTGAACATTTTTTAAAGAAGTCGTCGATTATCTCAATGACACAAAAAGGGTTAAATGAGATTGGTGATGCTTGTGCGTTAATAGCGAATATAGAAGGATTGACTGCACATGAAGAGTCAGTTAGAATGAGATTAAAATAAAGAGAAAGTAAACATTTAAAAGAGCTTCCCCTGAAGCCCTTTTTTAGGTTCATCCGTCAGATGATAAACCTAATATACAAATATTAAAGGTTATAGAAGTGCTTTAATGCTCTAATAATCATAGCATTCTTAGAAATACTTTCACCTTTTGCATCTTGATCTACTTGTTCGTAAAGGTCAAGTGGTAGAGTAATAGAGAAAATTTTCGTTCTGTTTTTCTTTTGTTTTTTAATATCAGCAACAATGTCTTTAAGTACATCAATCATTTTGTCTGTGTCAATTGGTTTTCTAATGAAGTTGTTTACACCAATTTTTACAGCTTCTGAGATATTCCCCATGTCATTACTAGCTGAAACAATTACAATAATTTGTTTAGGGTTGATTTCTCTAATTTCTTTGGCAACATCAAGACCACTTTTTCCTGGTAAAATAATATCAATAAAGATAATGTCTGGGCTGTGTTGTTCAAAAAGTTGCATTGCAGATGCAGCATCTGTTGCAGAATGTACTTCAGAGAAAAAGTTTTTTAGAGTGGTACACATTAACTCATTCGTTTCTGGTTCATCTTCTAGTACCAGTGTTTTGAGTTTTTTTGTCTCTTCTACAATTTTCATTAAGTCGTTATTCATGTTTCTTCCTATTCCTTTTTTATTTTAATAGATTGTAACATGTTAACTATTAAGTTAGATTAAAAGCTAATAAAAAAGATTATATGTGACCCATTTTCACTAGACTTCTTGCAAAACTTGCATCTAAACCATCATATTCCTATCAAAGTTGATTAATGCACAAATCAGATTTACCCTTAAGTTATAGCGTTTACGTCGATTACGATACTTTTGTTTGAGCATT
>CACVAR010000324.1 GCA_902727905.1 uncultured Sulfurovum sp.
CAAATGCTCAAACAAAAGTATCGTAATCGACGTAAACGCTATAACTTAAGGGTAAATCTGATTTGTGCATTAATCAACTTTGATAGGAATATGATGGTTTAGATGCAAGTTTTGCAAGAAGTCTATTGCTTTTTTAAAAAAGAAATACTTCCATTTTTTACATTTTGTATTCGTATAAAAACTTCACCTTCATCAGAATAATATTTTGCCCATCCACGAGAGCCACTCGTTAAAAATGTAATAACTTCTTTTATTTGTACAACCTCCCACCCCATAGGATTCTCCACAGGATCCCCAAACATATCAATAAAAACAGATTTAGAAAGTTCATCAAGCTTTTCAATAGAAGCTTTACGTAGTTCTATAAGTTCTTTGGCTTTGTCTAGGGTTTTGGCTATGGTTTTTTGTTTACTTAGAGGTGGGACATTAACATATAATTTTTCTAAACTAACTTTTGTTATTTGTGGTTGTGCTGAACCTGTAATTACATTATTAAAATTATTTCCAAGTAGTTGATAATATAAATATTTTAAATCTACATTTTTATCCAAGTCATCTAAAGTCATAGCATTGCCATTAATATAAGAATAAGGTTCAGATATATTTAGTTGTCCACATGTTGCACCTCTACATGTAATCAATAACATGGAATCACTATGCGTATAATGATTTGCTCTTCCAATTATTCCATTTGCACCATAAACAACAAATTCACCATCTTCAATTAAATCTTTTTTTGAAATAGTTTTATATTGCTTTGGAGTACAGATTGATGTTAACTTAACCCTCATTCAAAACCCTAAAAACCCGTAGGTTCGATTTATCGAACATTTTTCTCACACATCCCTGCACCAAATACACCCTTTTTATCTATCTTTTTGGTCGGTGAACCGAGCCTACAAAAATTGTTAATTTAATCTTCTTATAATGAAGTCTCATCAAAATCTATATATTTGTATATCACTAAAACAGTTATAGACTTTTCATTTATTTTGTAAATAACTTTATAACCCATAACAACAAACTCTCTAACTCTTTCATTGTCAATTGTTGCATTTACTTTCCCTAAATAAGGATACTTACCTAACAACTCAATTTTAGTTTTTATCTGTCTTAGATGTTGTATTGCTCTATTTTTATTGTCAATAGCTATATATTCTTTAATAGCTAATAACTGATTTTTAGCTTCTAGAGCATAAATGATTTTCATTATTTTAGTAGCTCATCCCATAATATATCATGTTCTATGGTTTCACCCTTTTTCTCTTGTGACAAAGCTTTTAAAATCATACCTCTTTCATTCTCATATACAAGGTTATCTATTATCTCTATTTTTTCACCTTTTAAAGAAAACTGATTTAGCATTTCTAATACTTTTTCTAAAACACCATTTTCAGCACGTAAATGTAAGGTCTGCATTCCATACTCCTCTAAATAATTTAATTCATTATATCATATATTTTTTGCTTCTATACAGCTTTTATCATCTCATTCAACTCTTCAAGCCCCAAACCTATCTCTTTCTCTATCGCCTCAATATCAGCCAATATCTTAGAAGGTTCATCATACTCTACCTTCTCATAAACAATCTCTTTATAACGGTTAATACTTAGGTCAAAATCATTCGTTTCTATCTCACTTACAGGCACTAAGAAACTCTGTTCCGTTAGTTTTCTTTCACTCTCTTGCTCTAACTTAGAAAAACGCTCTAAAATGTCGGGTATGTTTGAACCCTCACAAGCTGTTCTATTATCATTAAGTGTATACCCATCGTTTTGCATGTCGTAAAACCAAACGTTTTCATTTTTATGTCCGTCGGTTTTCGTAAAGACCACAATAGCCGTACTCACTCCAGCATAGGGTTTAAAAACTCCACTTGGCATAGATATAATGGCATCTAACTGTTGATTACTTACTATCTCTTTTCGTATCTGCTTATGGGCTTTGGTTGAACCAAACAGCACCCCATCAGGAATAATCACAGCACAACGTCCACCGACTTTAAGAGACTTAAGTATGAGCGAAAGAAAAAGAAGTTCTGTTTTCTTGGTTTTAGCCACTTCTAAAATGGGTTTAGCAACCTCATCATAATCGAGTGAACCTTTAAACGGTGGGTTCGCAAGTATGAGGTCGTAACGCTCCTCTTGTGCATGGTCAAACTTTGAAAGAGCATCGCTGTTAGAGATGTTGGCTGAACCTATGGAGTGTAACATCATGTTCATAGACGCAATTCTTGCCATAGAGATGTCAAAGTCATTTCCATGGAAAAGCGACTCAAACTCCGAAACACTTAAGTCATTGAGTATTTCAGGTCGTTCTTCTTTAATGTACTCTATGGAATTTATAAGAAACCCTGCTGTACCACAAGCTGGATCGTAGATGTTATAATTTTTGTCTACCTTTGCATCTTTTAGCATTAACGATACCATCATCTTAATAATGTGTCTTGGTGTTCTAAACTGTCCATTGGTTCCAGCTGTAGCAAGTTTACTTAGTAAGTACTCGTAAAGGTCACCTTTAATGTCTTTGTCTTCCAAGTTTAACTTAGAAACCAAATCCACTACTTTTTGTAAAAGCTTAGGCGTAGGAATAAGAAAAGAAGCATCTTTCATATAGTTCGCAAATGCTGACTGTTCAGAAGAGAGTGTTTTTATAAATGGAAATATCTCAGTTTGAAATACGCTAAACATTTCTAAAGCTGCTAAGTTAGAGAGTTCTTCCCAACGTAAGTGTTGTTTGTCTGTAGGAAAGATGTCTTTGGTATTAGGAGAAAGAAGTTTCTTTTTGTCAATGGTACGCTGTGCAGTATCAAGACTTTTTATAAAAATCAAAAAAGTAAACTGCTCTACGACGGTTAAAGGGTTAGAGATTCCTCCTGTCCAAAAGGTCTCCCATATTTTATCTACTTCGTTTTTAAGTTCGTTTGTTATCATGGAAAAATTTTAGCGTGATGTTAGTATGGACTTAATGAAAATCTAGATTCCGTAGGGTCGATTTATCGACCATGGGCGAATGTAGGATTTTGTTCCAATTTAATGGTCGGTAAACCGACCCTACTGTAACTCTTTAGGTATCTGCTTACTCGTCTTAGCACCCATCTCTTTAAGTTGTTCTACTTGTCGCACGATGTTACCCTTACCTTCACTCAAACGCTTTTTGGCTGATTCAAATGAACCTTGTAGGGTATCAAACTGTCTGGAGAGCTTAACCATGTCATCTGAGAAACTTACAAACTTGTCGTACAACGCACCTGCACGGTTGGCTATCTCTT
>CACVAR010000325.1 GCA_902727905.1 uncultured Sulfurovum sp.
AGTTAATTGACTTTGCTTCTAATGACTACTTAGGCTTAGCCAATAATAAAAAACAACTCCAAAAAGCATTAAAGCTTTTAAACGAATATGAAAATCATGCACCTAAAGCAAGTATGTTAGTCAATGGATATCATGAAATCCATCAACGTTTTGAACAACGCTTAGCTTCACTCAATGATTTTGAAGAAGGCATTGTGGTAGGCTCAGGTTTTCTTGCTAATGTTTCACTTATCGAAGCATTGGTTCGTAAAAAAGATATGCTATTTATAGATGAGGAGTACCATGCATCAGGCATGATGACTACAGGTCTTTTAGCACATCGTGTTGTAAAATTTAAACATAATGACCCCCAAGATTTGGAAGATAAACTCAAAAAGTTCTCTGGAGGACGAAAGATTATTGCTGTTGAGGGTGTTTACTCTATGTCAGGTGCTTTGTGTGAAAAAGAAATATTTGAAATAGCTGATCAATATGAAGCCTTACTCATTGTGGATGAAGCCCATTCATCTGGTGTGATTGGAGAAAATCTTTTAGGTATTTTTGAATATTATAATATTAAGCCTCATGAACGACATATAAAAATGGGAACACTTGGTAAAGCCTATGGCTCTTATGGTGCTTATATTTTAGCCTCTTCCCACATTATCTCTTTTTTAGTCAACCGTGGAAAACCTATTATTTACTCTACAGCACCATCAGTTATCGATACAGCACTAGCATTAGTAAACATTAACTATGTTGCGAAAAACAGTAGTGAGATTCATGAACAAATCAGAGAGAAACAAACTATTGTCAAAAAAACTTTGTCCATCATTACTAATTCACTTATTGTTCCTATTCTCATGCCTAATAACCAAGCAACTTTAGATGCTCAACAAAGACTTGAAAGATTAGGTTACTTAGTTGGAGCAATACGTCAACCAACCGTTAAAGAGCCAATCTTACGCGTTATACCACGTATTGGTACACCTGTAGGCTCATTACAGAAAATGCTTTATGAAGTCTATTAAGCTATAATATGCTTCATAATTAAAAGGAAAATTTCTATGGTTAACCAACTGATAAAAGGTTCAATTTTACTTGCTATTATCTTTGCTATGGCTCTCTTTGCTGCCTTTATCTATGCCTATAATGAGATTAAACTTGATGCTGATAAGCTAATTAACTACAATCCACCAACATCATCCGTAATTTTAGACTCTAAGGGAGATAAAATAGCCTATGTATTCAAAGGACAGCACCGTCTTTATGCAACCTATGATGAAATACCGGGATATGTGGTAGAAGCCTTAGTTGCCATTGAAGATACACGATTTTTTGAACATAATGGTGTTAACCCAGATGCAATCATACGTGCTGCTTTACGAAACTATGAAGCTGGACGTAAAGTTGAGGGAGGAAGTACGTTAACACAGCAGCTGGTTAAAAATACCATTTTAAATAATGAACGTAGCTACTCTCGTAAAATGAAAGAAGCCATTCTCTCAATGAAAATTGAAAATGAATTGACTAAAGAAGAGATTTTAGAACGTTACTTAAATGAGATGTTCTTTGGTCATGGGTATTATGGAATTAAAACAGCAGCAAAAGGTTACTACAGAAAAGAGTTAGATGAATTAACGCTCAAAGAATCGGCTCTCTTAGCTGGACTCATGAAAGCACCAAGTGCTTATGACCCTACTCGAAATTTAGACAAAGCTTTAACAAGAGCAAGTACCATTTTAGCAAGAATGAAAAAGCTTGGTTGGATTAACCATGAAACTTATCTTGATGCTATTAAAGAGATTCCAACCATATACAAAGATACTTTAACACAAAATATTGCTCCTTATATTACTGATGAAGTCATTCGTCGAATGAAAAAAGAGTTTCCTAATGTCCGTACTGGTGGATACACCATCCACACAACCATTGACATGGAGCAACAAAAAATTGCACGTGAATCACTCAAATATGCCCATAAAAAAATTGTAAAAAAACAACGTGAAAAAGTTGCAACAACCACGCTAAATGGTGCTATTTTAGCTGTTGAGAACAAAACGGGTGATATTAAGGCTATGGTTGGAGGAGTTGACTATAAAAGGTCAGCCTATAACCGTGCTACCATGATGGTCCGTCAGCCAGGTTCTGCATTTAAACCTTTTATTTATCAGGTTGCTTTAGACATGGGTTATAATCCGGGAACTGAATTAACAGACATTGCAAGAACCTTTCAATATTACAGTAATGGAAAACGTAAAATTTGGAGACCAAAAAACTATGAAGGTACTTTTAAAGGTTTTGTTAAACTACGCGAAGCTTTAGTACACTCTCGTAACCTAGCAACCATTAACCTTGTAACAGAAGTTGGTTTAAACAATATTCTAGAAAGATTAGAAAAACTAAATGTCCCTAAGATTCCTCAAGACATGTCTGTTTCCTTAGGAAACCTTGGTCTCAGTCCTGTAAAAATGGGACAAATATATTCAGCTTTTGCCAATGGTGGACACATGATAGAGCCACGACTTATTGCAAAAGTAAAGTCTCGTAATGGTACGGTTATCTATGAAGGTAAAACACAAGAAATTAATGACTTTACAACCCCTGAACAAGCCTATTTAATGACAGATATATTAAAAGATATCGTTACTAGAGGTACAGGGAAGAATGCACGGGTTAAAGGGGTAGAAGTAGGTGGGAAAACAGGAACAACTAACAAGAATGTTGATGCATGGTTCTGTGGATACTCGCCAACAACAGAAGTTATTGTTTGGATTGGAAGAGATAACAATAAACCTATAGGACGTGGTGGTACAGGTGGTGGTGCAGCAGCACCAGCTTTCTCTTATTTTTTAAATAAATTACATAATGAGTTATATAAAGGGATGCCTAAAAAGTTTGCACGTCCTGAAGGTGTTTACAACGCAAGAAATGGTGTCATTACTGAATTATACACAGATATTTCTCCTCTACCTATTGCAACAGCATCCGTTAATAATCCTTATGGAGATACTGACCCCTTCTAAAAAACAAGGGGTTTACCCTTGTAATTCAGCAAGTTTTTCTTTCACTTCTTGAATATGATTTTTAACCCTAACTTTTTCCCACTTATAAGCAAGCGTTCCATCTGGTGCTATTAAAAAGGTACTTCTTACTACCCCCATATACTCTTTTCCCATAAACTTCTTAAGTTGCCACATTCCAAAACTTTTACAAAGTTCTTTCTCTTCATCAGCAAGTAAAGTAATTTTCAACTCTTTTTTTTCAATAAAATTTCTATGCTTTTTAGGACTGTCTGGACTTACCCCTAAAATAATAGCTTCCATTCCAGTAAAATCAGGTAACGCAGCTGTAAAATCACAAGCTTCAGTTGTACAGCCAGGTGTATTGTCTTTTGGATAAAAATAAATTACTGCCCAACGTCCTTTAATGTCTCTAAAACATATCTCTTCTTCATCTTGATTTGGTAAACAAAATGCTGGTATTTCATCGCCGATTTCTAACATGGATATCCTTCTGAATGTTTAAATTTTATGGTAGTATAGCAAAATGCAAAAGAAAAACCCTATAAATGAAAAAGAAGCATTATTAAAAGAGATAGAAGCCCTACTCTCCTATAAACCTGATGAGAAAACTACTATTAATCCTAACTATTTAGACTACTTAGAAATTGAAGATTTAGAGTCTATTAAAAAAGGTCTTATAGAAAAAATTGGGATATTAACTACAGAAGATATTGAGTGGCTAGAGCAATTTAAGAAATATGACTAGAAACTAAAATAATAATAAAAACTTTATTCTTCTATATCTAATCTCTCTGGTAAAGTAATACTAAACTCAACACCATCAGCAACGTTCTCTACGCTGATTTTTCCTTGAATATGTTTATCTATAATTGTTTTAACCATATACAGTCCAAGCCCTGTACCCCCAGAGTTACTCTTCGTAGTAAAATACGGTTCAAAAATTTTATATTTAATAGCGTCATCAATAAACGAACCATTGTTAAAAATCTTAATTTGAACCTCTTCTTGCTCTTGACTAGTAGTGATGACAATCTCTTTTAAACCTACTTTCTTCTCCAAAACATCTTTGGCATTTGTTACAATATTCATCAGAACCTGTAAAAGTTCTCGACTATAGGTATGAAGAAAAATCGATGTATTACAAGTAATTTTTAATTCAATATCATGACGTTTAAGTACTGCCCCTAACATGGTCTTAATTTCATTTAGAAGTGTGTTGAGTTCCACTTTGTCAATTTTATTCGATTTTTGAAAAAAGTTTTTAAAGTCTTCAATAGTATTTGACATATAATGTACTTGGTTACTAATGACTTCTAAATCTTCTTCTACTTCATCAAAATTAATCGTGTCCTCTAAAAGATGCTTTTGTACTGCCTCGGTTAACAACCCAACAATTGAAATTGGTTGTCTCCATTGATGTGCAATCATACCAATCATCTCTCCCATTGCTGCATGGCGTGACTGCACAATAATCATCTCTTCTTGATGTTTAATCTGCTCATCTTTTTTTACAAGCTCACTAACATCCTGTATTAATCCAATAGAACGTACAATATTGCCTTCTTTATCTAAAATGTGTTCACATCGATCTTCTACATACTTTATACCTTTAGAAGTTATCAATCTAAAACTTTCATGATAAGACTCTTTACGCGTCATCGATGTCATATATGCCATATTTACACGTTTCACATCATCTCGATGAATTGAAGCCAAGAAAGCTTCATAGTTTGCTTCAAATTCATTTGGATTTAATTCAAATATTCTATAAATCTCATCAGACCATGTAATACTATTAGTTGCAACATCATATTCCCAGTTTCCAATATGTGCTCTCTTATGAACTTCCGTAAGATCTTTTTTACTTCTATTTAACGCTTCATTTGTTTTTTTAAGTACTTTTAAAGTCTCTTCCCCAAAGGTGACATCTCTTATAATTGCTTGTACCACATTAGTATTAGTAATATTCATTAAAGTAAATGAAATTTCAACATTAAAAGTGGTTTGGTCAGCTTTTATCAAATTACAATGAATACGTTCAGAACCCTCTTCTATAAGCTTTTTTCGTAAATTATTAATTTCTAATTCACCTTTTACTGAAAACTGATTAAAAAAATTAAATGTCATTAACTCTTCTTCAGTCCAGCCAAACATCACTCCTGCATGAGGGTTAGTCATGAAAATTTCACCTTCAAGACTATGGATAATAATAGCATCATTGGAATATTCATATAAATCTTGATAGTGCTTATTCTCATTGAATATATTAGCTTTTATTTGAGTCATATTTCTATTCCTTAAAATATATTTAATTTTTATATTTAATTATATAGTAAGTTTTATAAAACAAGATAAAAAGCATTCATTATTTTAAAGTATGCATTCCTTCATATACTTCAGCATCATAAGACTCTATACCTAATTCTAAAGCCAATTCAGACATTAAACCTGTACCCTTTTTATGTAGCAATTTTTTTTCAACATCATAAACTTTTCCACTTCTTACAGCACAAGACGGACTTCTATCTTTACCGATAAATAAGGCTATATCTGGATTATTTTTAAAAAATATTTTCGCATAAGTTCGAATGGGTTCTGAAATATCTTCATTACTCTCATTTGAAACTGCCGAGATGATATTAAAGTTTTCTATTAAATCCATAGTAGGACGAGGTGTACCAAAACAATGGTCTTCGGGACAAAAAGGAATTATTTCGTAGTTAGCCAAAAGTTGTAGAAGATTCTCATTCAAATTATCATCACCATCATAACGGCATGTACAACCTAGAAGACAAGCAGAAAGTGCTACTTTTTTCATCTACGCTATGAAAAATACCCAGTAGAGAGCAACAGAAGTTAGGGCTGTTAGAACAATACTTTTAAATACGCGCTTACCCGTTCTAGCATGGCTTTCACTATAAACACCCGGTAAGGCGCGTCTTTTCCTATCTGACAAAGCATATATCAATGCAAATAACCAAATTACAAGTGTCAAAATCGATACAATTACATGCACTACTAATAAAATACTTACTTTTGTGGCGTCAATGCTACTTTTTGCTACTAAAGTATCAAAACCATATAAGCAATGTACAAAATAAGCAAATAAACTTAAAGCAATTAACGTCAAGAAAAAGAGTAAAAATTGAGTAATTTGATGGAGCTTCAAATGCTTTCTAATAGCAAAGACGATAGATACCCCACTTAAAATAGGAAGTAAAGCCAAAAATGAGATAATAACATCAATATAAAAAGAAGCTCTACTCTCCAAAAAACCAGCTAACTCTAAGTGACTTATAAAAAATGTGCAATATTCTTCTATCATTGTATACCCTTATTGTTACTACCTTTAATAAATTAAAGCAGTAACATAAATAAACCCTCTTATTTTAAGTATAACATATCTTTATTAAAACTTATAAAAATATTTATTAAAGAAAATTTGCTAAATATTAATTACAAATAATCACCGACTTAATTTCTGTAAACTCTTCCAATGCCCACTTAGGTCCTTCTCTCCCAATACCTGAAAGTTTTGAACCTCCATAAGGCTGAACATCAAATCGTAACGTAGGAATATCATTAACTACTACCCCTCCACACTCAGCATCATCTATAAATGTTTGTGTTATTTTTAAGTTATTGGTAAAAATTGAAAACTGTAAACCATAAGGAGAATTATTCATTTTTTCAATCGCTTCTTCATAACTTTCAACTTTTACTAAAGATACAATTGGCGCAAAAACCTCTTCACATACAATCTTCATATCGTCAGTTACATTTGCCATAAGGGTAGGTGTAAAACTACCCTCAACAACCTCTCCACCTGTCAAGAGTTTTGCACCTTCATCTTGTGCAGAAGCGACCCAAGACTTTGCTCTTTCTAAAGAAGCTTCATCAATAAGTGGTCCCATAAAAGTCTCTTCATCATAAGGTGAACCTACTTTTAAAGTCTTTGTCTCTCGTGCTATAACGTTAGCAAACTCATCATATACTGAACTATGTACATAGATACGTTGTAAAGAGATACACACTTGTCCCGAATTTACAAAAGCACCAAAAGCACAACGTGAAGCTGCATATTCTATGTCGGCTGAGTCATCAATAAAGGTTGCAGCATTTCCACCTAATTCTAAGCTCACTTTTTTAATTCCAGCTTGTTGGGTAATAATGTTTCCAACAGGAACAGAACCCGTAAATGAAAGAACTCTAGGAATAGAACTTTTAACCAAGGTACTTCCCACTTCAACATCTCCATAAACTACTGAAAGGGCATCTGGAATGGCATATTCAGAAGCATTAAAAAGTTTGGCTAATTTATAAGCAGTAAGAGGTGCTTCAGGTGTTGGTTTTAAAACTACAGCATTCCCAGCACCAAGCGCTGGTGCAATTTTATGAGCCACAAGATTTAAAGGAAAATTAAAAGGCGTAATACAGGCAACAACCCCAACAGGAACACGTGAGAAATAAGCAATAGTTTTTTTACCACTAGGTGCAATATCCGTAGGAATGGTTTCTCCATGTAAAGCAACCAACTCTTTAGCTGTAAGTCTTATGGTCTCAATACATCTGTCAACTTCAACACGTGCAAAGGCTATGGGCTTAGCTACTTCATGCACCAATGTTAATGCCATATCTTCTCTATGGGTTTCAAGCATATTAGCGACATCTTCCAACCAAGATACACGTTGATATAAAGGAGATTTCTTTGTCTCTATTGCTGCTGCTTCTGCAATTTTTAATGCACGCTCTGTATCTTTAACTGTACATTTAGGTGCTCTACTAACAACATCATGAGTATAAGGACTCTTACGTTCAACCAATTCCTCTCGGCTCTCTTCTAAAGACCCCATATAAATCTGTGCATCATTTACTGTTTGATTACTATTAAATATTCCGAACATGATTACTACTTCCTGTTATTAATTATATTGATTAATTATAACAAAATTAAGAAGAAAGAGAGATAGATTAAGGAAAGAAGATAGGGTTGATGTACTAAATGGACAAGTGAATCTTGCCCAAATTATGGAAAGCTATTTTTTAATAGAGGCTGCCATTTTCTTAATGTCATCTACTGACAAACTTTTAACTTGAGCTTTCATAAGACCTTTCATTGGACCACCATAAGTACCATTTTTATATCCCTTTAATGCCTTAATGATCTGTGCCTTGCTCATGTTTTTTACTACTTTTGCTTTCCCCATAGCTGCTTTTTCCCAGTTTTGCCCGTGACACCCTTTACAGACTGCTGTTGATGCTCCCCAAGCAGCTGTTTGCAGGAGTATTCCCATGGCAATAAATTTAAAAATCTTGCTCATAATTGTCCTTTAATGTTTAATTATATTGTTGAATTAATATAATAAAGCTTCTTTGTGTAATAATTGTGATATTAATCTTATTTTTTAATATAAGTAAACATTTTCACAGAATTTGCTAAATTTAAATGATTTTAATCAAAAAAACCATTCAAAAATGAACGTGTTGTCCGTTCAACCCTATCCAACTCAAAATTCTTAATTTGATTATTAAACTCACTTTGAATGTCATCTATTGTGTTATCTATATTTTTTCTATTTGAAGATTGACCTGTTCCAAAAAAATTGTCTATTTCTTTATTTATTTGATATTGAATGAGTTGCGACATCTCCACATTGACTTTTGGATCTTCTAGTGTTCCATAAATTTCACCAACAAGTTTTTGACCATCTATTTTAACTTCAAAGTTAGCCGTAATCCCATTTGTATTTGAGTTCATTTGTGTATCTTTTAAATAAAGATAATTTACACCATTGTCAATTTTTAAAAGTGAGGTTAAAACACTATCTTGATAACCTGCTGTAAAAATACTATCATCATAAGTATCTTTCAATACATCAATTTCTGCCATCTCATAAATAGTATCTGTCATCTTTGTTCTTCTAAAACGTGTCTCTTTTAACTCTGTATTCACTAAAATAATTTCATCTTTAATATCATATGAAGCTGAACCATAAACTTTAGCACTTAATAAAGGAGGAAAAGAAAGTTGACGCAAAAATTTTTCTAAAGAGACCCCTTGAAAATCAATATCTATATAATCATTTTTATAATTATATTTCAGTAAACCACCATAACTAATTGTATCTCCATGTAGTTTTAATTCACCATTATCATACTCCACACTACCTGCTGTATTTAAAGAACCTTTATACTTATGCTTTAAAAACTCTTCAAAATAAGCCAATTCATTAATATGTAAACCGTAATCAGCTGTTGTAATGTTTGCTGCTCTGTTGTAATGTCCATTTCCAATTCTTAACTTTCCGATATCAGACGTTATATCAGCAGAAAATTCATGAAGTAAATCTTTAATTAAAATCTCAGCTTCCAAGTTCAGTTCTATTTCTTCTGAAACAATAGGAATAGTTCCTTTTGGCATGCTAACTTTTGCAGAGCCTTGTCTTCTATATGAAGTAAAATATTCAAAATCTAAAATAACATCAATGTCACCTTCTAAAATATTTTTATAACTTAAAAACTCAAGTAGGGGTTTAGACCTCACATTGTTTAAAGTTACTTTCATCTCCTCTAAACGATTTGGCTTCCTAGTAAATAAGTAAGTTATATCCCCATTAAAGATTTTCCCTTCACCTGAGACCAATAGCTCATCATATTCACCTTCCATTCTACCTTTAACATCAACAGGATGAGGAATCGTATAACAATCCCACTCAAAAGTCTCACCTCTCAAATGGTAACTTAGATTCATATCACTTTTATCTGGTACACCATACAGTGACAATAAAGCTCCATCATTCAAACGCATTTCAGCTTCTATTATTGGATACTTATCTATATTTAAAGATAGAACTTCTATTTTATTATTCATCTCTTTACTATAGTGATCCTGAACAAAGTATCTCAAACCAAGATGTCCAAGTTCTGTTGCTAGAAGTAAATAAACCAGTAAAGCAAAAAGGCTTAATAACCAAACAAAATACTGAAATAAAACTCTCATTTATCTATCCTTATTACAATGAAGCCATTTTAGCATAACAAAGAGATATTAACAGGAGTTTGGCTAAAATGTTTTATTAATTTTTAGACCTATGAGTATAATAGGTTCCTACATGGAGTACAGCACAATATGGATGCAGCAAAATATATATGGATGAATGGAGAGTATAAAGCATGGGATGATGCTAAAACTCATGTATTATCACACACTATACATTATGGTAATGGTGTAATTGAAGGAACAAAAGCCTACAAAACAGCTGATGGTTATGCAATATTTAGACTAAATGATCATACAAAAAGACTTAAAGAATCAGCAAAAATGACGCTTATTGACATTCCTTATACAGTTGAAGAGATGAACGAAGCCCAACTCGAGCTTATTAGAAAGAATGAATTTAAAGGTGACAATGTTTATCTTAGACCTTTTGCTTTTCTAGGTTATGGGGTAATGGGTGTTTATCATAAAGATGCACCAGTTGAAACGGTACTTGCAGCATGGGAATGGGGAGCATACCTTGGAGAAGAAGGACTAAAGTCTGGAATCAAACTTAAAATCGCTTCAATGACCAGAGCAGGAAATACTTCGAGCATGGGTAAAGCAAAGGCAACAGCCAACTACTTAAACTCTCAAATGGCAAAATTTGAAGCCATTGACTGTGGTTATGATGAAGCCTTACTTCTTGATGATCAGGGATACATTGCTGAAGCATCAGGTGCCTGTTTCTTTATGGTTAAAGATGAAGAAATTATTACGCCACCAAATGACAACTCATTGGCTTCTATTACCCAAAAAACAGTTATTGAAATAGCTAAAGATATGGGCTATACAGTAGCAAGACGTAGAGTTACACGCGAAGAAGTTTATGTAGCAGATGAAGTATTTTTAACAGGTACAGCAGCAGAAATAACGCCCGTAAAAGATGTTGATGCACGCATTATTGGAAATGGTGCGAGAGGTGAGATTACCGAAAAAATTCAAACGGCTTATTTTGACATTGTTTTTGGTCGAAATGAAAAATATAAGCACTATTTAACATACGTTTAGATAAAAATTTTAAATAAAAAAAATGTGTCTAATCACATTATTGAATTAAGGAATAAGCATGCCAGCAGACATGAACGACTATTTTAAAAAAAAGCAACCAAATGGTGGAGGAAACAACAAAACTCCCAACAACCCTAAACCTATGCAAGGTGGTAATGGTGGAGCTGGATTCCAAGCACCATCTTGGCTATTCGTTATTGTAGCTATTGTGGCAGCTTTTATCTTTTTTAAACCATTTACCATCATTAACTCTGGTGAAGTAGGGATTAAAGTTAAAACAGGTAAGTTTGATGAGACACCTTTAAATGCTGGACTGCACTTCTATATTCCAGTTATTCAAAACATCATTACGGTTAACACAAGAATGAGACAAGTTATCTACTCTAACCAAGCCAACACACTAGAAGGTGACAACTATAAGTCGCGTAGTACTTTAGGTTCAAACAACCTTGAAGGTGGTGTAAAACAGAGTCGAGCCATTCCAGTACTGGATAAGAGAGGTTTAACAGTTAATATCGACCTTGCTGTTCAATATAGAATACGTGCTGAAGTAGCTCCAAAAACCATTGAGCAATGGGGTGCAAGCTGGGAAGAGAAAATCATTAACTCAAAAGTACGTGAAGTAGTTCGTGATGTTATTGGTCAATATACTGCAGAGAAACTTCCAGAGATGAGAAATGAAATTGCTACAGCCATTCAAACTAAAGTAACTCAAAAAATTAATTCTCTTGAAGGACAACCTGTAATTTTATCAGCTGTTGAACTTAGAAACATTGTTCTTCCTGAAAAAATTAGAGCAAAGATTGAGCAACTACAAGCAGAAAAGCAAAACGTAAACATTGCTGAACAACAAAAAGAGAAAGCAAAACAAGATGCACAAAGAAATGCTGAAATTGCACGTGGTGAAGCTGAAAGAAACAGAATTGTAGCACAAGGTCAAGCAGATAAAATTAGAATTGAAGCAGAAGAACAAGCTAAGGCGAATCAACTGATTTCAAACTCTCTAACACGTCAACTATTAGAACTTGAACAAATTAAGACACAAGCTAAATTTAATGAAGCACTTAAAGTTAATAAAGATGCTCAAATCTTCTTAACACCTGGTGGAGCTGTACCTAACATTTGGGTAGATGCTAAAGGTAAAGAACAAAAAGCTATCTCAGCACAATAATACAACATAAATAATGCCCATTAACGGCATTATTTATCAAATCCAAATAAAGACCCACTCCCATGCAAATCAATTGGCAAAAAACCCCCCTCATCCCAGCAATAGCACAAGATAATGAAACAAATGAAGTTCTCATGTTAGCTTATATGAATGAAGAAGCATTCAACTTGACTCTAGAAAGTGGTTATGCCCATTACTTTTCACGTTCTAAACAACGTATCTGGAAAAAAGGTGAAAGTTCAAATCATACCCAAGAGATAAAAGATATTTTACTTGACTGTGATGCCGACACACTTATACTCAAAATCAAGCAAAATGGTGTTGCTTGCCATACTGGTACTAAAAGTTGTTTTTTCACCTCTGTAACTCAAAACAAGAGAGTACTAGAACAAGAAGTAGACACGGACGCTATGTATGGTGTAGTAGATACCCTTTACCACACTGTACTTGAACGTAAAAATGATAACAGTACTAAAAAGTCTTGGACAAAAAAATTACTTAATGATAAAGAGCTAATGCTTTCCAAAATTCGTGAAGAAGCAGATGAAGTTTGTGTAGCCATCAATGAAGAATCTGATGAGCAAGTTATTTATGAATCTGCTGATTTACTTTACCATACTTTAGTAGGTTTAGGTTACCGTGACATCTCACCTGACAGAGTTAAACAAGAGTTAGCTCGACGTTTTGGAATGTCGGGGATTACTGAGAAGGAGCAAAGAAATAAATAAACTATTAACATAGTTTATTTATTTAAACTTTAATTAACAAAAATAATTACAAGAAAAAATACTCTATGTTAGAAAAACTAACATAAGGTATACTAGATACTCCTAAATCCCATGAAATAAGCAATCCTCCCTATATTTTTCTTAAAAATTCCATTATAATAAATTAAATACCTAATTCATTTAATACAATTTTATAAAGGAGAGTCCAAATGACAAAACTTCTACTAGCTGTTACATTAACAGCTACGCTCAATACCTTACTCTTAGCTCAAACCACGCTTTCACTAGGAGAAAGAAGTGCCACAAACATAGACTTTATGCAAGCAAATGAAATTCGAGATACGACGCATATTAAACAAGATCCTACTCCTTTTACCAAAGAAATTGAGCTTATGTCAGCTGACGAACAACTAGAGTATGATCGTATCTATAATGAAAAATATTTTGCTCCTTGGACTCAAAGTACCGTAGAACTTTCTAAAGGTGCAAAAACATGGCAATTTAAATATGCTAAAGAAAAAACCTATAGAAGTGATGGACAATCAATTCCAAAATCTTGGTATAGATATGAAATTACAAATTCAAACTTTAAAAACTCAGATACTTTAAATATTCCTGCTATTACTTTACGTCATACCGATTTACGTCTTTATCCTAGTAGTAGAGGTATCTATTACGATCCAAAACGTGCTGGAGAAGGTTTTCCTTTTGATTATTCGCAAAACTCTTCAGTTCATATCAATACACCCATAATCATTTCACACTACTCCTTAGATCAACTTTGGGTTTATGCCCAAACTTCATTTGCCTCTGGTTGGATTAAAATAGATGATATTGCCTTTACAAATTTAGACTTTCAAGAAAAGTTCCAAAATGATAACTATGCCATCACCGTAAAAGACAACTTAAAACTCTCCGATGACAATGGTGAAATATCTTTGGTAAAAATGGGAAGTATCTTTCCTATAGACCCTAAAACAAAAAAATATTTAATGGCGAAAAAAGATGAAAAAGGTTTTGCTAAACTAGAAAAAGTTACCGTTAACGATGTGGATATCATTGCTCAAAAACCTATTAAATTCAATGAATATAACTTAGCCTATATTTCAAAGCAACTTGTAGGTGAACCCTATGGATGGGGTGGAAAAGAAAGGTGTCGAGACTGTTCTGCCCTAACACGTGACTTCTTTTCCCCTTTTGGGATTTACCTACCTAGGAATTCAAGACAACAAGCAAAATCTGGTGCTGAATTTATGTCACTAAAAGGACTGGGTGCAACACAAAAGAAACAAACCATAGTAGACTATGCGAAACCTTTCCGTTCTATGCTCTTTGTACCGGGTCATATTACCCTCTATCTAGGAGAAAAAAAAGGTGAACCTATTATCTTACATAACTATTGGGGAGTACGTTTAAATGATGGGAGTAAAAAAGTTATGGGAAGAGCCATTATTAGTACAACAACACCAGGGAAAGAGCTACCTGATGTTAAACAAAGAAGTATGCTAATTAACACACTTACTGGAATTGTGAACTTTTAAAAGTTCACAATTAAGCATAAGCACTACAACCCGGACTATCTGCATTTCCACCTGCAAAATATTCTCCATCAAAAGAAACTAACGAATACTTTGTATCATCACCCAGTGACTCTTTAAGCCCATCAACAGACAAAAATCCTAGTGAATCAGCACCTATATAGGCTCTTACTTCTTCAACAGTTTTATACGCAGAAATCAACTCATTTTTACTTGCTGTATCTATTCCATAACGACAAGGAAACTTAATCTCAGGCGCTGCAATACGCATGTGTACCTCTTTAGCCCCTGCTTCTTTAAGCATTCTAACTATTTGAAGTGACGTTGTACCACGAACCAAAGAGTCATCTACAATGGCAACACTTTTACCAGCAATCATATCTTTAATCGGTGAAAGCTTTAACTTTACCTTTAAATCACGAATCTCTTGTGTAGGCTCAATAAAGGTACGACCAACATAATGATTACGTACAATTCCCATCTCAAATGGAACACCCATACCATCGGCGTATCCTTTGGCTGCTGCCACACCTGAGTCTGGAACAGGAAGTACCAAGTCAATTTTAGCTGGTGTCTCTTTTGCCAACTGTTTACCCATCTCTAAACGCATGTTATACACCGTCTTACCAGCAATAATCGAATCAGGTCTCGCAAAATAGATATACTCGAAAGCACAAGGATGAGGGTCTGCTTCAAAAATCATCTCTGATTTTGGCTCTTTTCCTTTCGTAAAGGTCAACATTTCTCCTGGCTCAACATCACGTACAAACTCAGCACCTACTAAATCAAATGCACAAGTTTCTGAAGCGACAATGTAACCACCATTTTTTAACTTTCCTAAACTCAATGGACGAATTCCAAAACGATCACGAACCACAAACATCTTCGTACGACTTTGAATAATAAGACAATAAGCCCCCTCAATCTTTGTAAGCATATCTTTAATACGATCTTTTAACTTATCTTCAGAAC
The DNA here is from genome assembly GCA_902727905.1 of uncultured Sulfurovum sp. Lineage (GTDB taxonomy): Bacteria > Campylobacterota > Campylobacteria > Campylobacterales > Sulfurovaceae > UBA1140. The sequence continues at coordinate 15,462 of CACVAR010000325.1, forward strand.
TCTTTGCAATGAGGTGAACAATATTTTCTGTATCCATCCCTGTTTGGAAAATAGCACCTTTTTCAATAAGTTCATCACGCACTTCATATTTATTGGTTAGGTTCCCATTATGTGCAACAGAAATCTCACCCAGTTTATATTTTGCAAAAACAGGCTGAGCATCTAAAACGGAGTCTTTTCCAGCTGTTGAGTATCGGTTATGTCCTATGGCACAAGAACCTTCAAGCAGTTTTAAACGTCCTTGATGAAAAACATCCGTCACCAAACCACGCTTTTTAATCAAATGAATACGCTCTCCATCAGCCGATGAAATCCCTGTAGACTCTTGCCCACGATGTTGCATTGCGAACAATGCATAGTAAGCTAACTTAGAAGCATCTTCGGCACCAAATACACCAACAACTGCACACATATTATATTCCTAGACAGTCATTGATACTGTACATTCCATTCTCTTGATCCACTAACCAAGCAGCTGCTCGTATCGCACCTTTTGAAAAAGTTTGACGACTGGTTGCTGTATGGTTTAACTCTAAGAACTCACCGTCATTATAAAAACCAACTGTATGTCTTCCTACAATGTCTCCACCACGTAATGCCATAACAGCTATTTCATCTTTAGTTCTAGCGCCTATCTGACCATCACGACCAGATATACGTACGGTGTCTAAGTCTTGTCCTCTACCCTTCGCAGCAAACTCACCCAATGTCAATGCTGTACCTGAAGGAGAATCAACTTTATGTCTATGATGTTGTTCAACAATTTCAATGTCAAAATCTTTTAAGGTCGCTGAAACTTGTTCAACCAACTGCTTTAACAAAGCAATACCAGCTGACATATTTGAAGAGTATAACACAGGCATTTCATTGGTTGCTTCTGTTAAAAGGTTTTGCTGATGCTCTGTAAATCCAGTTGTTGCAATAACCAATGGAGTAGGATTTTTAAGTGCATTTTCTAATAGATCTTGTGTCGCAACAGGTGCTGAAAAATCAATAACCACATCACAGTTCTCTAAAACAGTTTTCATGTCATTAGTAATCAATACAGATTCAGGAACAGCTACTTTTAACTCATCAAAAACATGTAAGACAC
>CACVAR010000326.1 GCA_902727905.1 uncultured Sulfurovum sp.
AATTTGTGTGGAATTTGTGGGATTCGTTTATTTCTAATAATTTTTTAAATTTACTGCTTATTTTTAGTCTTTTTATGTATCTCTTTTATAATTGTTGTTAAGTCTTTATTTTCAACACTAATTGTAATATCAGCTACCTTCTTATAACCTACTTGTCTTTCCTTATATAGCTTCATTGCTTTTTTAGGTTCTGAAAAAAGTGGTCTCTTCTTTAATTTTGCTTTTGCATTCTCTGCAGTAGACAATCTATTAAATATCCAATCATATGAAGCATCTAATAATACAACTGTTCCAAGTGCATTAATATTCTTAACATTATAGAAACCACCTCCACAAGAAATTAAAGACGTATCAACTGAGTTTTCAATCCAGTCAGCACAATCTTGTTCTAACTCACGAAAATATTTTTCACCTTTTTCCAAAAATATATTCTTAATCTTATTATTAGCTTTTGACTCTATCAAATCATCTGTATCAATATTAAAGTATTTGTATTTGTCAGCATATGCTCTTGCTGTTGTTCCTTTACCTACACCCATAAAGCCAATAAGAATTATATTTTTTTTCATTTTCTACCTTTATACCTAATCATATTAGTAGAATTATACTAATATTTGACTACAAACTTTCAACATTCCCCACAACTCTACCAACTATTTCAACTTCTTGTGCTGTAATAATCTCTGGACTGTAAGCTTTATTGTCAGATATAAGTTCAACCATACCATCAGCTCTTTGTCTAATTCTTTTAATAAAAAGACCTGCTGTTGTTGCTGCAATAAAAATACCATCTTTATTAATATTTTTCTGTTCTCTATCTATAAAGACAATAGACCCATCTTGTAATGTAGGCTCCATAGATTCTCCATCTACATTTATAGCTTCTAACGTAGAGTTTCCACTTGAAACAATACTACTCATAATTGTTTTGTCTATAGATAGCACTTCATAATCTTCTTCAAAGTTAAAAGCTCCACCCCCTGCACTCGCACGTACATCAGAAAAGTAATGGACTTGAAAAAAGCGTTCTGTCTCTTCTTCTAACATGTCAATAGCTTGATCAAAGAACAACCAATTAATACTTAACCTCTTGTTCGCACAAAATTCAAGTATCTCTTTAAAAGGTATAGAGTTTCTTTTTTTCATGGTTGCGAAAGTAGTTTGAGGAATTGCTAAAGCATCTGCAACATCCTTATCAAAAACTTTTTTAACTTGTTTCTCTTCTGAAAGAATCTCTTTTAACTTGGCGATTACATTTTTTAAATCATACATTTCTAACCTTTCTAATCTTATTTTTTAAATTATATGACAATTTGACATATTTTTAACTTAAATAAGAAAATAATATTATAATTTGATATATTTATAGACAAAAGGGATTTAAAATGGATATGAAAGTAAATAAAAAGTTATTAAATGATGCAATAAATAGTGGATGTAAAACAGCTGCAGAATTAGCACTCTATATAAAAAGACATAGTAACATGCAAACAATGCATATTACTAGAATTTAATCTATTAAAAGAATCTGAACCTTGTCTCCAGTTACTTTCGACGCATCTTCGTCTGAAGTAATTAAAAGTGCTGTAGAGCCTAGCATGTTTGTTAAAATGGCAGAAGAACCATTTTTTTTACCTTTAAAGTCTACAAAATAATTTCCATTTTCTAAACTATAATTACAAGCTGTAAACTCAGCTTTCTTCTGCCTTTTATTAAACTTACCACGTAGTGTTGCTTCAACAATACGTAAGGAACATTTACTTTTTTGTAACTTTGCAATAAGTGGAACCAGATAAAGTAAAGCTGTAACAGTAGATGAATAAGCAAATCCAGGTAAAGCGACAATAAATTTATCCTCTTTTTTAGCGACCATAATATGCTGACCAGGCTTAACCCTTACTCCTTTAAACAGTACCTCACATCCAAGCTCTACAATGACATCTTTAACGAAGTCAAAATCACCAACAGAAACACCTCCTGTAGTAACTACAATATCACTCTGGACTAATGCTGACTTCACACTCTTTAAAATTGTCTCTTTATCATCTAGTATACATCCTAGTTGCAAAGCTTGTCCATCATACTTATTGACTAAAGCCTCTAAAATATAGTTATTAGAACTACGTATTTGAGCATCAGATGTTTGTGTATCACCCAACTCTAGAAGTTCAGAACCTGTAGACAAAATAGCTACTCTAGGTTTTTCATATACTAAAGGTGTAACAACATTTAAACTTGCCATCACACCAATCTGAGCAAAATCTATTTTTGTACCCCCAGTTATAAGTGTTTGATCTTTCTCATAATTTTCACCAATTGCTCTAACCGAGAATCCAAAAGGAACTTCTTCATTAATAACAATTTCATTAGCTTCGACAGTAACATTCTCTATAGGAATTAATGTATCAGCACCAGCTGGCATAAGAGAACCAGTAAATGTTTTAATACAACATCCACCAATTACTTCCTCTTTCAAGTCAGCTCCAGCAGGATTAATACTTGAAATCTTTAAACGACCCAAGGCTAAATCTACATGTTTAACAGCATAACCATCCATTGCAGAAGTTGGAAACTCTGGAGAGTTATGGTCAGCGACAATATTTTCAGCCAATACATAACCTAAAGTATCCGTTAAATATCTTTTCTCTTTTTTATAAGTGTTAATATCTATATTTTTGATAATCTCAATTGACTCATCGAAGTGCATAAAAGCCATTCTATTTTTCCCTTTACTATAAATCACTATTTATTTTGATAGAAGCCCAAACCCATCCATTGGTGTACTTCTATCTGCTGCATATATACGTTTTCCACCTTTTACATCATATTTCCAAATAGGTGCATTGGCTTTAAAATCTTCCACAAATTCATCTATAAGTTCTAATGCTATCCGTCTTTTCGGTGAAAAAACAGCTGAAATATAAGAAGAGGTATGAATAGGAACATCCCCAATGGCATGAGCCATTTTAACTTTAGCTCCTCTTTTAGAGGCTCGTTCTACCCAGTCATTAAACCATTTTTCAAGTACAGGTTCATAAATATCAAAGCTCAAAGCTTCAATCTCATCTTCGGCACGAATGGTTCCTACAAAAGGAATATAAGCACCATAGTTAGACTCTGATTCTTCATGTAACCACTTAGAAAAAATACCTTCTACTTCTAGTGGACCTTGATATAACTCCAAACTATCCACCACACACAGGAGGTAAAATGGAAACTCTATCTCCATCTTTTAGAGACATACCAAGGTTCGCCGTCATCTCATCATTAACAGCCACAGCACACTTCTCTAACCAAGGCGCTACAGACTCAATGTTTTGTAATTGGGTTGCAACATCTGCTAAAGTTTGAGCCTCTAGTTCAATAACCTCTTGTGCCATTGGACCTAAAAATTCTACTTTTATCATTATATTTTTCTCACTTACATTAATTATCTAAAAACTTTCTACTTACAATAAATTAGAGTAAAAAGTGAAGTTAGGTGATTATAAAAGTTGTTTGATATAATCATGCTTAAATTACTATTCTAGGGAATTAACTGTGATATTTGGCTCAATTAGCTACCTTAATCTTTTACCTTTTCAAGTTTTTATGAAACGTTATGTCCAACATTCTGGGATGAAGATGGGTATGAATTATCGAAAAAATGTACCTAGCCAAATTAACAAAGCCCTAAAGAAACGCCAAATTGATGCAGGGTTTATTTCAAGTATTGCTTCACCAAAATACAAATCCACTGATTTAGGTATTATTGCCAATAAAGCTGTATACTCCGTCTTTTTAATAGAAGGAGAACCTCAAGCAGATAAAGAGTCCGAGACTTCTAATGCTTTAGCTCAGGTATTAAAACTTCAAGGAAAAGTTCTAATTGGTGATAAAGCACTAAAATACTATCTCAATGGAGGTGAAGGTATTGACCTTGCAACAGCTTGGTATGAACAAACAAAACTCCCTTTTGTTTTCGGAACCCTTTGTTATACTTCTCATGAAACAGTCATAAAAAAAATAGTAAAAAACTTTAAAAGAAAACCCATTAAAATACCTCAATACATTTTAAAACGTGAAGCAAAAAAACGCGCTATTTCTTCTACACAACTTACATCGTATTTAAAACACATTGAGTATAATATGAACCATAAATCTAAGAAATCTTTAAAGCTCTTTTTAAAAAAAGTAAAACAACATAAGGTCTAGTATGAAAATTGCTATCGTTAAACTCTCAGCCATGGGAGACATTATACATGCTATGGTCGCGCTACAATTCATAAAACAAGCCAAACTAGAGATTCAAATAGACTGGATAGTTGAACAAGCATTCGCACAAGTTTTAAAAAACAACCCTCATATAGACAATATCTTACCTATTAACCTTAAGTCCATTAAAGAAAATAAAATGGCACTTTTTTCTGAAATCAAAAGAGTGAAATCTTATGCTAAAAATAACTATGACCTCGTCATAGATGCTCAAGGACTTTTAAAGTCTGCTATTACCTCTAAATTATTAGGAAAAAAAGTTGTTGGCTTCTCTAAAGACTCCATACGTGAAGGAATAGCTTCCCACTTCTATAGTCAAACTATAGACATTGCTTATGAAGAAAATGCCATAGAGAGAAATGTTAAAATACTTGGAGAATCACTCAATTTAAACATAACTCAAGAGAACATTCTAAATAAACAGCCCTTCCTACATTTTGAAACTTCTAAAGACTTACCTATCACGATAGATAATTACATTTTATTAATAGTTGGTGCATCAGTTGAAAATAAAATTTATCCTAAAGAAAAGTTTTTGGAAGTCACACGAAACATAAATGAAAAGATTGTTGTTATTTGGGCAAATGACTATGAAAAAGAAGTAGCCCAATACCTTGAAAAAGAAGCAAGCAATGTACTGGTCTCTCCAAAGCTAAACTTAGATGAACTCAAACGTATTATTGCAGAATCAAAACTTGTTATTGGTGGAGACACTGGACCCACTCATATGGCATGGGCATTAAATGTTCCTTCTATTACTATCTTCGGAAATACTCCTGAGTACCGTAATACGTACTTGACAGCCATTAATAAAGTTGTCAAATCAGATACCTATGTGAACCCTTTAAAATTGGATAAAAATGACTTTTCTATTCGCGATATCCAACCCCATAGCATTGTTAACTTAGCCAAGGAACTTTTAAATGCTTGATTACCTTTATCTTGGGCTTTATAAAACGTTTGGATTTATTCTTTCTATTTTACCTCGTAAAGTAACCATTAAACTTATGCGCTCACTCGCTTGGTTTGCTTATACTGTTAGTAAAAAACATCAAAAGATCATTCATGCTAATCTTGACCTAGCCTTTGAAAAAAAGCTTTCAACCAATGAAAAAAAACGTATAGGTATTGAAGCATTTTTGAACCTTATAGATACTACCTTTGGTATTATTTATCGTGACAAAATGGATAAAAAAGAAGTTATCCAAAATGTAAAGTTTGAAAATGAAGAGATTATTAAAACTTATCAAAAAGAAAACAAACAGTTTATTCTAATCACAGGTCATTACGGAAACTGGGAACTATTGTCTCAATCGATTGCTATTAATTTTGACCTAGTTCTTGTTGGTGTAGGACGAGAGCTTGACTCTAAATTAATGGATGATGTTCTAACAAGAAACCGTGAACGTTTTAACGTAGAAATGATTTATAAGAAAGGTGCTATGAAAGGATGTATACGTGCTATTGGTCAAAAGAAAATTGTTGGTATCTTAACAGATCAACACTTATCACCGTCACAATCTATTGATCTAGACTTTTTTAATCATAAAGCTACGCATACTCCTCTAGCCTCTATACTCTCAAGAAAGTTTGGTATTGACCTAATTCCAGCTTACATTTCAACAGATAACTATGAAAACTATACTGTCAAAATATATCCCCCTATCAAAACTTTAAAAACAGAAAACCAAGAAGAAGATTTAAAAATTATGACAGAATCACAAGCCAAAGTTTTGGAAGACATTATTCGTCAAAAACCAGAACAATGGTTTTGGCAACACAAGCGATGGAAAGATTTTTATAAAGAAATTTATGAAAAGTAACTATCTATAGGCATTTTTTATATCTCTTTCAATTTTATCTGGTATATCAGATATTTTCATAAACTGATTCTTCCTTAACTGAGGTAATGAAAGTGCTAAATAAAACTTAGGATGCATCATCTTCACTTCATTTGTAAAAACCAATGCTTCATACGGTAAAATCTGACTATTTTTTGTTTGGTTTAACCTTTTTAAAAATCCATTTGTTCCAGTACTCAACTTATGTCCAACAAGTAAACTACCGTTTGGTAAAGGAAGCGTATATAAAATATTTCGATTCCCTACTACTTTTGTATAGATATTTTCTAATTTAGAAACACTTATAGGTTCATCAAAATAAGGCATTCCTGGCATAAAACGATAATGATAAAGTGCAGATGCGTCTAAGTGTTCAGAAGATTTTTTTAAACTTCCAAATGCTTGGGTTAAAGAACTTACTGTGACTGTCAACTGACCTTTTTTATAATCATCTAAATAAGCCATAGCAAAATATACTGGGTTCTGAATACGAATTTCTGCAGCACCCACATAAACTTGAAGTGTTGCTAAATAAGTGTTTGTCCTTTGTAGTTCTTTATTTGTAATGGTTATAACATTGTTATTTATGCCTAATATACTAAAACCATTCTCTTTTAGTTTATATTTCACATTAGAAATTGATGTACTGGGAGTAATTAAATAAGCTGATATCCTTGCTCCCATAGCAGAAATACTAAGCAACGCTAAAATAGCTATTGTTGAGATGACTCTTTTCATGGGTTACAAAATCCTTTTTTCATACTTTTGACAGTATAACCTCTATTTATAAATATTTATTTAAATATTTTTCAAAAACTGCTTCATTTCTAAATTAATAACCATTTTTTCCTATAAATGTTAAAGTTAAGTGCTAACAAATTAAATTTTTCATTAACTTTATTTCTCTCTCATCTTTTTACATTATAATACTCATTAGTAAAAATAATGAGGGAAAAAAATGGATATCAAACTACTAAGTGAAATAGTGGACTACGGAGTATTGGGACTTCTTGCATTTATGAGTTTTTTAACGCTATTCTTTTGGATTGAGCGACTTCTCTTTTATAGAAAAGTAAATGTAAAACAATACAAAAGTATGGAAGCACTCGAAATTGACGTAACCAACAATCTTTCTATTATTTCTAGCTTTGGTGCCAATGCTCCTTACATAGGACTACTAGGAACCGTTCTTGGAATTATCATTACTTTTTATACTATGGGACAAACAACACAACTTGATGTTCAACATATTATGACCTCGCTTGCACTTGCGCTCAAAGCCACAGCCATGGGTCTAATTGTTGCTATTCCTGCAATTTTCTTCTATAACCATTTAAATAGAAAGGTTGAAGTACTTATCAATAAGTGGATTATTCACCAAAAGGAGAACTAATGCGACGTTCTGCAAAGTTTGACAACATTAATGTCGTTCCTTTTATTGACATTATGTTGGTTCTTTTGGTCATTGTTTTAACCACTGCCTCTTTCATACAAACAGGTCTCATTAAACTTGATTTACCTACCGGATCAAGTAAAATAAAAGAAGAACCAAAAAAAGAACTAAAAATTTCTATCAAAGAAAATGGTGACATCTTCTTTGACAAAGAGCAAGTAACTAAGGAAGAAGTGGAAAAACGTCTTTTAACGCATGATAAAAAGAACCCTATTCATCTCTACTCAGATAAGAATGCTAAGTTTGACAATTTTGTCTTTATTTTAGATATTTTGAAAGAAAATGAATATGAAAATTTAGGAATTATCACTAAAAAATGATTCAATCACGCCACTTCATCTCTTTTATATTAAGTACTTCCATTTTTTTAGTACTTTATTTAACAATAACTTCTTTAATGAAGGTAGAGAAAATATTACGACCAGCACCTTCAAAAGTCATTAAAGTAGCTATTATAACGCCTCCTGAAAAAGTAGTTAAACCAGTTGTAAAACCTACAGCAGTACCTGTAGTTCCACCTGTTATTCCCCCACCTCTAGTGAAAAAAGTAGAGCAAAAAAAACCTACACCCATAGTAAAGCCTAAAAAAATTGTCAAGAAAAAAATTATAAAAAAGAAAATCGTTAAAAAGAAAATCGTTAAAAAGAAAGTTGTTAAAAAAGTAAAAGCTAAAAAAATTGTCAAAAAAAAGAAAGTTATAAAAAAGAAAGTTATCGCAAAAAAGATTATTAAAAAGCCTATCAGAAAAGAACCTATAGTAGAGTACACTCCACCACCAGCACCTCCTGTGTACGTAGCTCCCAAACCTATTCCTAAGCCTAAAGCTACACCAGCACCTACACAAATAGCTCAAAATAACCATCATAAAAAAGCTTTTTTACGTAACGTTCGTTCTAAAATTATTGCAAATAAAAAATATCCTAAAATAGCTAAAAGAAGACATATAGAAGGCTCTGTAAAAGTACGTTTCGACATTACAAAATATGGACAAGTACGTAACATCCGTTTTATTAATGGAAAGTCTGTTTTTCATAAAAGTATACGAAAAACATTAGAAAGAACATTCCCTATGGGAATTCCAAATGAAGTAAAAAGTCAACTACCCATTACAAATGTCTCTGTAGTACTTCATTTTAACATTCGTTAAACATTCAAATGAAATACAAACTCTTCATAGAGCTTACCATTAATTTGTAAAACTAACTTATGTTCACCCCCATAAAGTTTACGTGTACTCATATTCGCTTTAAAAGGATGTTTCTTACCTATACTAACACGCTCTCCTACTTTAACATTTAATTTTTTAATCTTATGCACTTTAGGATTTAATTTTCCAGCTTTTGTTTGAAAATAAAGTACATAGTCAACCATTAAAGCTTCTTCTTTCTTTGCCTTAATGTCAAAAGAGAACTCTAACGCTTTACCAACATATACTTCCAGATTGTCAATACTAAAATTCTCTACTTCAATGCTTGGATTTGCTGAATAGCCTAACAGCTCTAATGCTTCTGAATTTCCATCTTTAACCAAAGTTCTTAGTGAATGAGAAAGTATAAACTGCATCTCTTTTTCATCTTGTTGCTTACTTTCTTTCCATCGTTTAAGTGTGTCAATGACTAAAGAAGCATCTATTTTGGCTATATCATTAAGATGATTAGCTACTGAACGTGTAACATAACGTGTTTTATCCGTAAACAAATTATCTAGTAAGCTTATGGGTTGACTATACTCGGTATCTAACTTCTTAGCCCAAGGGAGTTTTGGACGAGAACCTTCAGAGGCTAAACGTCGTTCATGATAATTTTTAGATAAAGAACAAGCCTTTAACATTTTAAAAGTCTCTTCAGGAAAATAGTTTATAAAGTCACGTATAGCATACTCCACAGAAAATCGTTTTGTTATCTCTCGTAAAGCTTGAAGTGAAAAATCTAAATACTCTTCTCTACACCCAAAAGTAACCACAAAGTCACTGTATGGAGCATAAATAAACTCTCCAAAATCATCATCCATTTTATCAGGATCAAGCTCTGAAGGAAGTGCTTTAAGTAAAATATCTGTGGCTACTATATAATCATTAGGTAGATACTTCCTAAACATATCACGTATATGTGCTATTCTCTCTTTTAACTCAAGTTCATCAAATTTGATAACAACTTCCTGTTCAAACTTTTCTTGTTCAAAAAGAGCATAAGCTTTTTTAATTTCAAAAGCTATTTGATTTACTTTTGTAGGATTAAAAAGTTCATCTTTTAAGGAAAATTTTTCTGCCATAAAAACCCACTTTATATTGACTATCTTTTTTTCTTTATTTTACAGAAGTATTGAAAAAAAGTCTTGAAATATTACAAAATGTCATATTTATTATGATAAAAAAGAGGAAAGCCTAACTCTTACTATTAAGTAAAAGCTAGGATAGGGAGGAGAAATTATTTATTTTTTAAAAGTTCTTTGGCTTGGTTAACCCACTCTTCTTTCGTAACTCTTTTTGGGAATGCCATCTGTGTACCAATCCATACTTCTTGCTCTGTATCCCAAGATGCAATCTGCTCAAAACTATAAACACCTAACGCATTTAATTTCTTTTCAAGTACTGGTCCAATTCCTTTAATAGTAGAAAGTTTATCTTGTCCTACTTCTGGTGCTTTAGTGAGAAGTACAGGCTTATTTGGCTCATCGATGGTCTCATTTACTTTAGCTGGAGTAGGAACTTGAACTTCTTTATCTACTGGAGCAACTGCTTCTTTTACAACATCCACCCTAGTCTCTTTCTCTACAACTTCTGTTTTAGATTCCTCTACTTTAGACTCTTCTTCTTTAACTTCCACTGTTTTTTCAGCTTCAACTTTTGTCTCTTCTGCCACAACTTCAGTAATGGTTTCAGTTGCTACTTTTTCAACACTTGCTTCAGTCTTCTTAACATCTTCTTGCTCTTCTTTAACTACTTTTTTAGTTGTTGTAAGTAAAGAAGCTTTTTCATCATTTTTACTACTAACTACACGCTCTTCAGTTGATGTTGAAGTTTCTTCTTTTGTTTTACTAGATGTAAACTTAGGAAAATATTTATCTAAAACACCATCTCTTACTGCCCAACCAAATACAAATCCAATTAAACCTGCTCCTACTAAATATAATACTATTTCTCCAAATAAATAACCCATTACTTAACTCCTTGAATTTCTATGTTTTGCTTTTCACTTACTATTGCTTTTTCAGCCTCTACAGCTACTGGTACTGTTATCACGTTTATTGGTCTTGTTACCTCTGTTACTTCTGATACTTTTTGAGTAGCAGATGGGACAACTGGTATAACTGGAAGCTTTACATCCATCTTACTTGATAGCACTTCAGGCATGCTGCTAACTTCAGGTATGCTAACTTTAGCCATTCCTGTGGTACTTTCACTTGATGATACAGACTCCTGAACTTCTTGCTTCTCAACTTTTTTGTTTGCTACCTTTTCAATAACAACTTCTTTAGTTAAATTCTTTTTAGTTTCACTAGATTTCATTTCATCTGCTTTAATAGGTGCTGTAGGCTTCATAACTTCTTTTACAACAGGGATAGTAGCTTGCACTACTGGTACTTTAGGAGCAGTATCAACGGGTATTGCTACAGTAAGTTGATTATTGACATCAGCAATACCCTCTAAGCCTTCTACTAAGGAAACAACTTTTGCTTTATCTTTTTCAAAATTAACCTCACCTCTCAAAATCATTGTTCTGGTTAACCCCAAACCTTCACCTTCTAACTCAGAATTAATTCCCACAATACCTTCATCAGCTAGTTTTGTTTTAGTTTTTGAGAGTAAGTCATCTTTAATTTTACCAGAGAGCTCTGAAAAACTAAGATACGCCAACACTAAGATGAGTAGCAACCCAACCAGTATTTGTAATACTTTATTCATTAAAATCCTTCTTATTTAAAGTTTCACTTTTCAACTTCAAATTGATAAGAAAATTTTATATTTCATTAGCTTAATTCATACTTAATATAATAAAAAGTTATTATTAAAGTAACTAAAAATTATAATATTAATAAATATCAATTTATAAAAAAATTACATTAAGCTAACTTATTTTGCATAAATATTAAAGAGCCTAAGGCTTCTCCCACATCATGTGCCACTACATCACATTTAACTTTAAATAGATGAAAGATTCTTTTGTCTTTCACTGCTTCTAAACATTCATAATTGCCCATACCTTTAGCAATAACTAAATCCATACTCCTATAAAGTTTCATAAAATCTTCACTTGCATAATCATAGTCTAAGCCTGGTGTGGGAACACCTGAATCTACAACCGTTGCCACTTCATCTATGCCCAGTTCATTAGCTTCTAAAAGTGTTACATCATTAATAATGGGGCGACCTCGTACAGCATAGTATAAACTTATATTAGGATATCTCTCAGTAATAGCTTCTAAAAGCAATTTATCGAACACATGTTCACCAACATTATCACCAATAATCATAAAACTTTTTACTTCTTCAAGTTTTTTCAAAAACTCCTCACTATGATCAATAGCAAAAGAGGTTTCAAATACCTTTTCAAACTCTGTATTTAAATCAAAATGATTAGGCGTAGCAAAGTCGATAACATTACCTGCCACAGCAGCTTTAATAGCATCTAAAACAGAATGTACTTTACTTTCTACTGAAGGTAAAAGTTTTAACGCTTCTACTGTTGAAAGTTCTTTAAGCGTTTTATACACATCATTACCATCACTAAAAGATGCCAATTTAGGATACAAATCGGCAGCAGCTACAGGAGGTGAAACTTCTCCATAATTGGCAATGGATTCAGAAGCTACTTGCATCATATTTTTAGCAGTTTTTTCATCAAAATTAAGATTTTTAGCAACACGGAGAGATTGGTTAAGGAGACAAGAGAGACAGTCAGATTTTAAATTCATATGATTTCTTTTTTAGTTTATTATAACAAATAATAGCCCTTTTTATAAGTAATAACTTCAGCTAAAACTAAGCCAAATCTTAGCAAAAATAATATACTATATTATTATAAGCTAAAAATAAGTTTAAAATTGTTAATATTTATTTCTTAAAATTAAAATGGTACTCATATATTATGCAAACAACTAAAAACACCTCTATAAACCATGAAAATTATATCGTTGAATTGTTTAAAACTGTTCTTCCATACAAATGGTCTATAGCCTTTATAACACTTATTTCAATTCTATTAACCTACTTTTATCTCTATTTTATCCCTTCAACCTATCAATCAAATGCAATTATTAAAGTAAAAATAAATAATCAACTTAAAACTACCGATTTATTACGAGACAGTATTAATAACACAAATACCGTAGGTGTCAAACAAGAAATACTAAGTTTACAAACTTTTAAAATTAATAATCAAGTTTTACAAGAAGTTGATTTTTCTATACAGTACTTTCAAGAAAAAAACTATAAGATGGTGGAACTCTATAAAAACTCTCCCATAAGCATTGAATTAAGCCAGGAAATAAACTTTGATTTATTACATAACAAAATTACCTTAACACCAAAAGGCAATGGATTTGTCCTAAGTAATGAAAATTTAGGAGAATCAAAAGTTTATCCTTTCAATGTAAAGATTGAAAGCCCTTACTTTGCTGGTAAGGTAATTAAAGACTTCGCCTTTTCTGAGCCAATACATTTATTTTTTAATGGTAACAATCGTTATATTCATGAGAACATTATTCGTAAACAAGTTCAAGTTACACAAATTGATCCTGATGCAAATTTAATTAAAATTTCTTTTCAAGACACCATACCAGAACGTGCCAATATCTATGTTAATACCTTAGTAAAAATATACATGGCACAAAGCTTTCAAAAAAAAGATAAAACAAACAATAAGGTTTTAAGTTTTTTAGACATACAACTAGAGAGTATAAAAAAGAAGCTGGAAAAATCTGAAAATGAACTAGAAGAATATAAATCACTCAATCGTGTAGAGCCTAATGTCCAAGTGAAAGACTCCTTTGATAAGTTAAGTACCATTGATTTAGACTTATCTGAATTGGCATTGAAAGAGAAACTTGCAAAAAACCTTCTTACCTTTGTAAGAAACAACAGAAACCTTGATGCTATTGGTCCAACACTTTTAGAGTTTAATGACCAAGCAACCATAAAGTTTATAGATACGCTCGAACGTCTTCAAGAAGAAGAAGATGAATTAAGAGTTGAGTTTACAGACCAATACCCACAACTTATTAATGTTAAGAAAAAAATTAAACGAATTAAAAATAAAATTCTTTTAAATATAAAGAACCTAAAATCTACCCTCATTAGTAAACGTAAAAACCTTGAAAAACAAAAAAGTAAATATGAAAACATTTTAAAAGAACTTCCTCAAAAAGAAAAAAAGCTAATTTCTTTTCAACGTGACTATGAAGTTAATTCAAAGATGTATACTTATTTACTGGAAAAAAAATCTGAAAATGAATTAATTAAAGTTGCTTCTGGTTCAGACTATGAAATAATTGATCAAGCCTATACCTCAACCATACCTGTCAAACCTAAACGTTTAATACTACTTATTGTTTCAGCATTTATTGGTTTACTATTAGGTGTTTTCTTAGCACTTTTACGTGCATTACTTGTTGATAAAGTTGCAACACATACAGACATTAAACTAATGACCCAACTTCCTGTTTATGGGGTTATCCCTCTTTACAAAAATGCTATGTTTTCTACCATTAAACTTAAAGAAGCTTATCATCAACTAGCAACGAATTTACAATTTTCCAAAAAAGAAGATACAGGTAGTGTTATTTTAATGGCTTCCAGAACAGAGGGAGAAGGTAAAACAACTACCGTAGTTCATCTAGCAGGTGTGTTCCAAAACTCAAACTATAAAACAATAGTCATAGACCTAAACCTAAGAACGCCAGCTATACATGGTCATTTTGGCATAGAACAACAATATTCAGGAATGAGTACCTATCTAAGCCAAAGAGATAATATTGGTAACATTATCTTCTCAACAAATTATAAAAACTTAGACATCATTCCAGCCGGTCCTATCCCTCCTAATCCATCTGAACTTGTATTATCAAATCGTCTTAGTGAACTACTTGTTATCTTAAAAGAGAAATATGACTATATTATTATTGACACTTCAGCTTATGATATAGCTTTGGAAACACTTTACTTAATGAAGTTTACAACCATGAACCTCATTGTTATAAAAGAAAAAGTTTCAAAAAAATCAAACCTTTTACAGCTTGAAAGCATTATTCAGGAGAAGAATCTTACAAATATGGGGTTGGTTCTAAAATCAATTGTAAAAGAAGAAAAAACTAATGGAAACAACTTATTAATGAACAGTCCAATTTCTAATAAAATAGAAACACCTAAACAGATACCCATCCATTTAGATTTATAATTAACATAAAATAACATATAAGCTATAATTGCTCCAAAGGAGTTATCTTGAAAAAAGTCACATTATTTATAAACTCGTTAACCTCAGGGGGTGCAGAACGCGTACTCTCAGTCCTTGCTAATGAACTGGTTGAACAAGGGATAGAGGTAAATCTACTTTGTATCGAAAAAGATAATGCTTATGTTCTGCCTAAAGAAGTTCATATAACTTATTTGTCAAAACTGACTAAAGACGATTCTGGTCTAAAAAAACTTCTCTATCTTCCTTATCTTGCATTAAAACTTAAAAAATATGTAGAAGAACATCAAACAGACTTAATACAAAGCCATATCTATAGGGCAAACTTCACCAATATCTTAGCAAAATTATTTGGGTCAAAACATAAAGTTCAGGTTGTAGAAGTAACAAGTATTAATAATTTAAAAGATGGTTCTTTTTCAAAAAAAATAAACTTTAGACTCATTCAAGTACTTTATACAAAAGCTGATTTAATTGTTTTTAAAGCAGAAAGAATGAAAGAAGAATTTTTAAAGACCATTCCAAACATTAAAAACTTTACTGTTATTAATAACCCTTACGATATTAAAAAAATTCAAACATTATCAAATGAGCCTATTAATGATTTCACCTTTGACAAAGAAAAACAATACATTGTAACCGTTGGTCGCCTTTCATCTGAAAAACGCCATATAACACTGATTAAAGCGCTAGAGAAGCTAGATAAAAACATTGAACTTATTTTAATAGGTGAAGGAAATGAAGAGGGAAAGCTTAAAAAGTACACCTACAGTAATAGGCTTGGACAACGTATTCACTTCCTAGGTAAAAAAGAAAATCCTTTTAAATACATCCAACACGCTGATCTTTTTGTACTTGCTTCAGAAGGTGAAGGTTTTCCTAACGTCATTGTAGAAGCCATGATTTGCTCTACGCCTGTGATATCAACTGATTGTATCTCTGGACCAAGAGAAATCTTAGCGCCAGATACAGAGGTGAACTTTCAATTGAAATCGGGTATTGAATTGGCTGAGAATGGTATCTTATACCCAGTAGATAGTCAAGACGATTTAATCTCAGCCATCTCAACCTTACTCAATAATCAAGAAATTCAACAAAAATACATAGACAATGGTCTCATAAAAACTAAAGAATATACATTGAATAAAATTATTCAAAAATACAAGGAAATACTATGTGTGGAATAGTAGGATTTATCTCCGAAGAAAAAGATGAAAACACTTTACAAGAAATGATTCAGTCCCAAACACACCGAGGACCTGATGAT
>CACVAR010000327.1 GCA_902727905.1 uncultured Sulfurovum sp.
ATGCTAAATTAATAGATTTGATTACAGTGGAACTTCCTTTGTACCCATTAAGCATTATTGCTGTTCCTTTTATGAAATATGATATGGATAGAATGTTTGCTTATAGGCATGAGAAAATTAAAGAGATTTTAACTATTGTTTGAATCACTCAAATCTCAAACTTTCAACTATTGATAGAAAAAACTCTCTACTCCAAATATCTAATACCTGAGCATCTGAAGTAAACGGTTCAATATCTCGTTTAGCATTTTGTATGTCTAATGATGCTATACGATTTTTTAAAAGTTCTAAAACAAATGCTTCTGTTACGTCTTCTTTAATTTTAATTCCTTCTTTCTCTTGCCAATCACAACTCTGTTTGAGTCTTGCAGAAAGATGAGTTAAATCTACTCTGTAACCGTTAGCAATGTACCACACCAAATCGTACCAATCTCTTCCTTTTGGTCGACTACTCCAATTTCGGCAGAGTATGGCGTGAACTTTTCCTGCAAAAAGAGAAGAAGTTGTCATACTATGTATCATAAAAGGAGCAGGAAGCAGTTGTGTTTTTTTCTCACTCTGAAAAGCTAAAGGTGGCTGGGTATCTACCTCAAATTTTATTTTAACCAATCTTCCTTGTCCATATTTAGCTATGACATCATCAGGAGCTTTGATATTAAGTAGATGTTGAGCTGTATTGCCTTTTAAAAAGGCTGATTTGATAACTCCCTCTTGGTTTTTAAGGTGGATGTTTACTTCAAACCCAAAGGATTGTAAAGTTTCAACAATACTTTTTTCGTAAACGCTTAAATCAAACTCCTTATTAGGTTCTATCAGAGAAAAATCCAAATCTTCTGAAAACCTATCAAGCCCATAAAGAATACGCAGTGCTGTACCTCCGTAAAAAACAGCCTCATTAAAAAAACCTGCACGGTAGAGTCCTAGCAGAACTATCTCTTGTAAAATCTCTCGCAGTGCTTCGTAAGTTTTATCAGCTGTTGACAAATCATACTTTTCTAACATTTTTCCTATAGCAGGGTGTAACTCAGACATCTTTTTTCCTTTAATATTACATTAATCATATTATCGTAGGTGTGACCATGTCACACAACAAATCCAAATATTTGATCAATGGGTATTCAAAATTTCCTTATTATTCAAACTGAGATGTGGTGTGTGACACGGTCACACCTACAAATGCCTTATTAATTGACATCTGTTTTTAATTTCTTTATAACGCCACTCAAACTCTTCAAATTATGCGATTTATACTTTTTAGCAATCTCTTCAATCAACCTAACATCCAACTCTAACAACGCCTCCCACTCTATGCGTAAATCATAAAGCAGATACTCCTTCATCTTCTCTTGATTCAGTCGCCCAATGCCTCGGTCACCTCGTATCTTGTCACAGAGAGCCTTTTCAGGTGTGGCGATAAACTTCCCACCATTCACCTCATCATACATCCAATCCACCCCCAAAGCATACACCTCCATAGGAATAGGTCGATAAGAGAAACGCCCCAAAGGAGTCTCAAAAACCTTTTTTGCATGAAGCGTAGCCGAAGTCACCTCATAAACCCGTTCAGGTATCAATCCATAGTACGAAAGAGCATAATCAAAAGAGAGATACGAGGGGGTATAGAGTCGATTGGCAACAGCAATAATATCGATAGGTCTGTCTTGGTAGAGGTCAGAAAAAACATAAAGCCCTTTTTTTAGACGAATTAGTATCTGCTGTTTTACCATATAGCTAATCTTGGCGTTTACATTTGAGACCTCATTTTTTAAGAGATTGGTTATCTCTTCGTGGGTGAAGATGGAGGTTTTTAGGGCTTTTTTTAGTTTTAGGGTGTTCATGGGGTATTGTAGCATATTTGTTATTATGTGATAGGTAATATAGTAAAATTATATTTTCTATATATAATTAACTGATTTTTTAATATTCATTGGGTAATTTTCACATCTTTTCTCAGCTCATAAGTCCCTAGATTCAGGGGGGGGAGGATTGGTTATTTAAAAATTTTAAAAGTTATGGAGTTAGCCTGACTCAAAAAATGTCAATTAATGTAGAAAGGTATGGTAAAAGTATAGCTACCTTCTCCAATTTTGTTGAATCGTTTTAAATAAACTTTCTTTATCCAATTCCGATTGTACATTTAATAAGTATGCCATAGAATCTTTTTCAGTTTCAATTTGTCTTTTTCTAATATTTGTATATGCTGTAACCACACCATATAATAACCCAGCTGATGCACCCCATAATTTATTTTCTGAAGGAATCATATAATCTGTTGCCATCCCAACACCCATAGATAAAGCTACAGGCTTTACTATTGATTCAATTCCATTAAGATTGAAAACTTTTTTAAGCTCCTTAGTTTGTTTTATTAATAATTTATTATGATAATGTAATGCATCTTTTAACATTGATTTATTATCAATGGTAGGTAATAGCCTACTTAAATTATTCACTTCATCAAAAAATGCTATTCGTTGGTCATCATATTTCAGTCGTATATTTATTAATTGCTCGATTGTTACATTATTAATATTCTTAGGTACAACACTATCAATAAGAAGGTAACCTAATTGCTCTTTAAATTCTTCTCTATATCTAAACGTATCAACTTCAATTGGCGTTATGTTCTCTACCTTATCTGTAACAATTGGGATTGAATTTACAATTGATATTACTTTAGCCAAATGAGTCATATAAGTTTCACCAATAAAATTATCAATTTTAATCCAACTTGACCATTCATGCTCACCTTCTATAGCTAATCCTAATTCCAAAAGTTCTTTTACTAAACGAGGATCAATCTTATTTATATGAATATATCCACTATTTTTTAAAACTTTATGATTTGTATCTTTAAAAAGTTTTTCATACTTACCATAGTTAGTCCTTGAAATACTCCTTTTATCTAAATAGTTTCTCTCTCTATACTGGATCAACGAATCACTATTTAAATCTGTAATAAAGTTCCTAAATGTACTTTCCACAATATCTGAATTTGGATAAAAGTCATTAATAAAATTTGTTTCTTGTCGTATTTTAATAATATCTTCATCATCTTGTGGTTCTTGAATTCAACTAACAAGTGCAACACCAATTAGAATAGAGAGATAAAGGTTAAAGATGACAGAAGAAGACCTTTAAATTTCAGACGTTTAAAAGGTATTCCCATGAAATATCATCAAATAACCCAA
>CACVAR010000328.1 GCA_902727905.1 uncultured Sulfurovum sp.
CTCTTTCTCCTGAGATATCACCTTCCATCCATTTCCAGTCAATCTGATTTCCCCAATCACTTGTACTTCCTTTAGGATAAATGGCTATCCAATCTTGATTGTCTCCTGACATATTATTAAAAATTGCAGAAATTGGCTCTTCTGGTAAATAAACCTCTTTGCTTGTTGTAACAGTAGTAACTGCTCCATTTGCATCTACAGTTATTTCTTTACTCACCTGAGTAGTAAAAGAGTTGTTATAAAATAGTCTTACCTCATAAGTACCAGCAGCTAAGGGAGCAAAAGTAGCTACCCCCTGCTCCTTATCTCCAGTCCAATCCCAGCGTACTTGATTTCCCCAATCATTACTACTTCCGGTAGGATAAATTCCAATCCAGTCATGATTTAGTCCTTCCATTTCTGAATAAGTTACTACTATTTGTTGATTAGTACTATAGGTGTCTTTATCTGTGCTAACCGTTGCTGCTGAAAGCATACTAGCAAATAAAATTCCTAATAAAATAATTCTTTTAAACATTGTTTTCCTTTATAGTTATATTATGTTTTATAATATTATATATAATTATAATAAATTACAGCTAAACAATTGCTTATTTTATATAAATTTTTTTATATTAGAAATATTTTTTTATATTTATTTAATATAAACTCTTTGGAATACTTATTTATAGTGGAATTTCTTATCTCAGAACCATTAAACTTAAAACTACTTGCTTTCATAATCTCTTGCGCTAAAAGTTTAGATTCACCAAAGTTTACAAAGAAACCATTTTTACCTTCAGATATAATCTCTTTAATCCCTCCCATACAAGCAAAAGCGATTATAGGTAGCCCTAGAGAGTTTGCTTCTAACAAAACATTAGGGAAGCCTTCTCGCTCAGATGTCAACAAAAATAAATCTGCTTCTTTCATATAAGTATAAGGGTTTAGTTTCCTTCCTTCAAAAGAGACATGCTCTTCTAGTTTTAATTTTTTTGTCAACTCTTTTAATGCTTCTTCTTGTTCACCTGAACCAACAATTGTTAAGTGATATTGTTCAGGTAAATAGGTCAAAGTCTCTAGCATTAAATCATGTCGTTTCTCTTCACGTAACCCAGCCACCGTTAAAAGATTAATTTTATTTTTATCAAATGAAAAACCATCTTGACTTTTTTCAACATTAGCAAGTCTAGAAACACGTTCATGGTCTATGGGATTATTAATAACCTCTACTTTCTCTAGCACTCCATAGTTATTTCCTAAATCATCTTTCATGTCTTCCGACTGGGCAATAATGACATCATAATTATTATAAGTTTTTTTATAAAGCCAATCAAAAAGCTTTGGATACTTAGAGGTTTGATTTTGTAAACTGACTATATTCGTCTCTCTCGCAAGCCATCTTGACTGAGGTAAAAAATATTTCATAATAGGTACAAATGGTGCTAGTGCAATATTTAAATGTCCTATACCTGTAAATATAATATCAGGCTTTATACTTTTTAATCTCTTTAAACATTTAGGCATACCTTTCATGACCGAAGGACTACTTAAGTCGTTTACAATTACTTCAGGGTTCAACTCTTTCTTTAATGCTCCTCGATTATCAAAAATAATTAAATGTACCTCTAAACCTTCTGAGACAAAGTAGTTAAGTATAGTTACCATCATACGCTCTGCACCACCTACATCTAGAGCATGGATAAGTCCGACTAAACGTTTAAGTTCATTTACATCCATCGTTCATACCACATTTCAAACATTAGAATGAACCATAGTCTATGTACTGAAACATTTTTTCCTTCTAAGTATTCATCTCTTAAACGTACTACCTCATCAGGATTAAATAGTCCCTCTTTTTCTAAACGTTCAGGGTTCAAGTATTTTAAAAAATAAGATTTTAATTCATCTCTAAACCACTCAGTAATGGGGGGAGAGAAACCCATTTTGGGACGATCCATCATCTCTTTAGGAATGTACTTATGGGTCACTTCTTTAAGTACCCACTTCTTCTCACCATCTCTATATTTCATCTCATTGGGTAACTGAGCTGCAAACTCAATAATACTTCTATCTAAAAAAGGTTCTCTTCCTTCTAATCCAACAGACATCGTAGCTCTATCTACCTTGGTCAAAATATCATCTGCCATATACGTCTTATAATCAACCATTAACATTTGATCTAAACTATTGGAGATATTAGAAATGTCTGTATCAAACCCTGTTTTAATTTTACTGGTTCTTTTTAATAAAAGTTTATCCAGTTCATTTTGCGAATACTGCTCATAACTCTGTTCTAATAGCTCTGCAGCACTTTGTGCAACAAGCATTTTTTTGATCTTTTCATAACGTATTTCAAAGTTATACATATTATCAGTAAAAGGAATAAAGGCTGGATTGAGCATATTTAACGCACCTGCACTTGCACGTCTTAGAATATAAGGAACTTTTTGAAACTTCTTTTCTATATTTATCAAATTATCATAGGCTGTATAACCTGCAAATATTTCATCACCTCCATCTGCACTCAAAGAGACGGTTACTTTTTCACGCGCTAGTTGACTTACTAGTACAGTTGGTATGGCTGAAGCATCACCAAAAGGTTCATCATAAATCTCTGCTAATTTAGGAATAACCTCTAAAGCATCTTGATGGGTACAGTAATACTCTGTATGATTCGTCCCCAAATGTTTTGCCACAGCTTTTGCATGAGGTGCTTCATCATAACCTTTCTCTTTAAATCCTATGGTGAAAGTGTTTATCTTCTCATCTCGGTCATATTGAAGTAATGCTGTTACCAATGAACTGTCATATCCTCCACTTAAAAATGTACCTACAGGAACATCTGAAACCATTCTATAGTCAAAAGACTTTTTGAGTATCTCCTCAGTTTGATTAATAGCCTCTTCATCACTTAAAATCAATTTTGGTTTTTCATAAAACTCTAAAACCAACCAATACTCTTTTTTCTCAACCTCTTGTGTCTTAAGATTTAACTGTAAAGTATGTCCAGCCTCAAGTTGTTGTGTAGCCTCAAAAATAGAATGAGGCTGAAGTACATAACCATGTTGTAAATATTGAGCTAATACATCTTGATTTATAACTTTTTGAAAATTAGGATGTTCATGAAAACTTTTTAATTCAGAAGCAAATAGAAAGAGTCCTTCTTTAAAGTACCAATAAAGAGGCTTAACCCCTGCTCTATCTC
>CACVAR010000329.1:0-2256 GCA_902727905.1 uncultured Sulfurovum sp.
GGGTTATACCTGGCTCCATTCCGAACCCAGAAGTCAAGCCTCCCATCGCCGATAATACTTATCCTGTCTGGATTGGGAATGTAGGTCGCTGCCTCTTTGATTTCTTTCTTTCTTTTTATTACCCTTTTTTATTCATACTTTTATCTTTTATTGTGGAAATCTTCTCTAAAATCATAGACTTTTTCGAAGAATATTAATTCAGAATAAATGCTTGAAGACCCATAAGCAAGCTTACGGTATAATCGCAAAATTTTTTAACTTCTAAGGATAAATAATGTCAACATTAAATGTATATTATGACAAAGATTGTGATATCAATATCATCAAATCAAAAACAGTAGCAATGATCGGTTTCGGTTCACAAGGGCATGCACATGCTGAAAACTTAAGAGATTCAGGTGTTAATGTTGTTGTTGGTCTTAGAAAAAATGGTTCTTCATGGGCTAAAGCTGAAGCTAAAGGTTTTGAAACACTTACAGTATCAGAAGCATCTGCTAAAGCTGATGTTATTATGATTCTTCTTCCAGATGAAAATCAAAAAGAAATTTATGAAGCTGAAATTGAGCCTAATTTAAAAGAGGGTGCTACAATTGCCTTTGGACATGGTTTCAACATTCACTATGGAAGAGTTAATCCAAGAAAAGATATTAACGTTACTATGATTGCTCCAAAAGCTCCAGGTCATACTGTACGTTCTGAATTTGTAAGAGGTGGTGGTATTCCAGATCTTATTGCTGTTGGTCAAAATCCAAGTGGAACAACTAAAGAGTTGGCTCTTTCTTATGCATCAGCCATTGGTGGTGGTAGAACAGCTATTATTGAAACAACTTTCAAAGATGAAACTGAAACAGATTTATTTGGAGAGCAAGCAGTACTTTGTGGTGGTGCAGCATCTTTAGTTCAAGCTGGTTTTGAAACATTAACAGAAGCTGGATATGCTCCAGAACTAGCATACTTTGAATGTCTTCACGAACTTAAGTTAATTGTTGACCTTATGTTCGAAGGTGGAATAGCAGACATGAGATACTCTATCTCTAACACAGCTGAATATGGTGACTATGTTTCTGGTAAAAGAGTAATTAATGCTGAATCAAAAGCAGCAATGAAAGAAATTTTAACAGAAATTCAAGATGGTAGATTTGCTAAAGACTTTATCTTAGAAGGTCAAGCTGGTTACCCTAGAATGAATGCTGAAAGAGCAAATGACAAAGAGAAGCTTATTACTAAAACAGGTAACTCTCTTCGTGAGATGATGCCTTGGATTTCGGCAGGTAAAATCGTAAACCAAGATACTAACTAATCTTTTTTCTTATTTGCACTCATCTTTAAATGATGGGTGCAGTCAGCTACCAACGTAGCCTTCTTTACCCAAACATTTAAATATAAGCACAACTAAGAAAAAAATCTTAATTAGTATGGATGCTATTACTATTAATTAAAAGGGATTTCCATGTCAATATTACATGATTTCAAAGGTATTATTATTGCCCTTATTATAGGAGCTGTATTTACACTATTAAGCTGGTCATTTTTTACCTCCACTCAAGCTTTACTTATAGGTTTAGTAGCTTTATTAGTTACATTGTGGACGAATGAATCTTTACCATTAGGTGTGGTTTCTTTACTTCCTTTAGTATTATTTCCTAGCTTTGGTAGTTTAAACCTTGATTTGGTTTCCTCTAATTATTCTAATCCAGTTATTTTTTTATTTTTAGGTGGATTTATGTTGGCTATTGCTATTGAAAAAGTTAATTTACATATTTATTTTTCATCTAAGCTTTTAAGCTATTTTCCAAAAACTGTTTTAGGTATTATGTATGCTTTATCTATTACATCAGCCTTATTAAGTTCAATTCTTTCTAATACAACTATCACCCTTATGTTGATGCCAATAGCTCTTTATCTGAGTGATAATATAAAATTAAAAATTAGGTTTTTATTAGTTACAGCATATGGAGCAAGTATTGGAGGAATTTTAACACCTATTGGTACAGCACCGAATATGATACTATTAGGATTTTTAGAGAAGAATAATTTACCAACACTAGCTTTTGGTGAGTGGGTGTATATGATGCTTCCAGTAGTTATTATTATGCTTACGATTATTCCTTGGTTACTTTCTTTAACTGTAAGAAATGAGTCTGTTGAAGGAATTGGTTCAGAATTAGTTCCAAGTTTAACAATCGAACAAAAACGCCTTTATGGTATTTTAATTATTTTATCTATTATTCTCATTGGCTCTACTTTACTTAAACA
>CACVAR010000329.1:2356-16025 GCA_902727905.1 uncultured Sulfurovum sp.
TTGCCCACAAGCTACTGTTGCTGTATCTTTATTGTATAGTACTGGACCTAAGCCAATAGCTACTTTGGAAATTAAATCATCAGAGATAGATAAGTTTAGCTTTTTTGCTTCACCAATCATTTTTTCAATTGCTTCATCACGTTTACTCATTATGTAATCCTTATATTATTTTATAAAATTTATTATACCATAAATTATTTATTTAATTTTTTGGGTATTATTTATTTAATTTTGTTATAATATATTAATTAAATCTAATATGAAAGAAAGATAAAGACGATGAACTATTGTGTTGTTGGTGATGTACATGGTGAATATAAAGCGCTTATAAACTTAGTAGCTAAGACACCTAAGTATTCTCAGCTTATTTTTGTTGGAGACTTAATTGATAGAGGAAGCCAAAGTGCTCATGTTGTAAGATTTGTTAGAAAGCATCAACTTCCTTGTGTAAAAGGAAATCATGAACTAATGATGATTGAGTATGGATCCGAGTTTATTAAAAATGTTAAAAATAATCATCCTATAGAGCAAGATAATGTATGGCTATCCAATGGAGGTCTTGAGACACTTATCTCTTATGATTTAGTTTCTATGAGTAATGGTGAGATAAAATTACATCCTTTTATTAAAGAATTTATTGCTCAGTTTGAAGATGATATAGAGTGGATGAAAGGTTTACCTCTTTATTTAGATTTAGATACGCAACATTCTTCTGGACGTAAAATCGTTGTATCTCACTCTGCAATAGCTCCTGTATGGAAATTAAAAGATAGCAATGAAGAAGAAAATATAAGAAAGTTTAGAGACATTGTTTTATGGGGACGTATAAAACCTATAGACAGTGAGCCTATTTTTAATATTTTTGGTCATACCCCTCAACAGTATTCTGCTGATATACATAAACATTATGTTAATATAGATACAGGTTGCTACAGAAAGAATGATAAAGGTTTTGGGCTTTTATCTGCCTATTGTGTTGAAACAGGAGAGGTTTATTCTTCCAGTGATTTAACTTATGAAGAGGTTAGTTAATGATTTATAAATATGAGGAACATATATCAGCATTGGATAGTATGAAGAAGTATCCAAAAGAGTTGTATACTTTAGGCAATATTTTTTTACTAGAAAGACCAAAGATTTCAATAGTAGGAACACGAAAACCTTCGGTGTATACACAAGATCAAACTAAAAAGTTAGCTTTGGCTTTATCGAAACGTGGTATTTGTTTAGTTTCAGGTGCTGCTATGGGTGTTGATGCTTTAGTGCATCAATCTGCTGGATTTCCTAATACCATAGCTGTTGTAGCAAACTCATTAGATATTCGTTACCCCTCTATTAATCGTCACCTTATTGAAAGTATTGAAAAAGAAGGCTTACTGATGAGTCAGTTTCCAGTTACTACTAAAGCTGCACCTTGGTCTTTTGTTGTACGAAATGAATTGGTTGTTGCGTTAGGTGATGTTTTAATTGTCACAGAAGCTGATGAGAACTCTGGTTCTATGCGTTCTGTTGAGTTTGCATTAAAAATGGATAAAGAGATTTATGTGTTACCTCAACGTATAGGTGAAAGTAATGGTACAAATAGCTTACTTGAAAAAGGATTGGCAAAACCAATTTACGACATTGAAAACTTTGCTAATAAGTATGGAATTGTTCCTCAAAGTGAAGTGGTACCAAAAGATGAGTTCTTCTATTTTTGTCAACAATCTCCAACTTTTGATGATGCTGTTTCAAAGTTTAATGATAGGGTATATGAAGCAGAATTGGAAGGATTAATTTATATTGAAAATGGTTTAGTTCGACTGGTTTAGTAAGGTTGGAAATGCTGTTACCTCATTATATTCAAAATAAAGATCCTTATTATTAATACCAAGATGTGTTTGGGTTTTGATAAGTTTCATCTCATTTGCTTCTAATTCTTGATTCTCAATAGTAGTTGAATTGCTTTTAATCCATACAGGATATTTACTTGTGTTCAAAACCCAAAAGTCTGTATGGTCTATTTCATCATCATTCTGTATTCGGACACCATAGCTTCGATTGCTCGCAATGCCTTTTAATAAAAAGATATCATGATAAAAGTCATCAGGAATCTTCTCACATAGTAAATCTCCTTTACCATTTCTTGATACATAAGCGATTATGTCTATATTGTCATCGGTGTTTTGATTAATAATATGGTAGAGTTCTTTTTTATCTGTCATTTTTTCCATATTGTCAAATGAATGATAAGCATTTATATGACCTTTTAATATAAGGTTTTGAAAGTTATCGAAGTAAAGGTACTCATCTCTAATTTTTTTGTTACGTATCATTTGCGAGATACGACTACTAAAGTTTTTACTTCGTCTGGAAATGTTTTTGTTCAGTATAGGTTCAATATGTTTTTCATTCAATAGACCCATAAATGTTAATAAGTCATTCAATCTATTTCCGATATAGTTAAAAAATCTACTGATGGGATTATCTTTTCCTAAAGCTCTTTCAAGTAATGTTAATAAATAAGAAAGAGCGAATACCTCAAATATTGGAGCGAACCATGAAGTGGTAAGCCAAACTATTATTTTAGAAAATATGACCCAAAGTGCTTTGAAAAAACTAATAACGATAACTTTTAATTGAACAAAAAGTGCCAGATGGGTTAATAAGTCAGTTAGATACATGACCCACACGCCAACCCCAAGTGGAAGAGCAACTACGACAAAGTTTTTAATTTTGGTTTTAAAACTAAGTGCTTTATAGTATTGGAAGAGTTCTTGAAAAGGTTTTTTAAAGTGACTAATGATATGTTTATCTAGCCATTCAGAAACGACATTATCGATAAGCCATCTTTTTATACCCAGTAGGACGGCTTGTATAATGGTTAAGCTTTTTATAAAATGTAAAAGTTTTAATTTAGAGAGAAGCCATAGTGAGAGTATAGATGATTTAAAGACGAGTACAACAGCAAACATATACCCCATAATGTAGTTGTATGAAATTGGATGTATATAAGAGAGTATTACCATTATAAGTACAGGTACTATAATGGCAATGAGTGCTTTGTATCGACGTTTCATAGAGTCCCTAATTACTCTGACTCAACAGTGTCCGTAGCGTATACACCTGTAATTGTTTTCCAAATAATTGAAGCATTAATTCCAATCCAAATAATAATACCAACTGAGATAGTACCAGCCCAACCCATTTGTGTGGCATTAGAAAAATCTAATAAACCATATTGATTAAGACCCCAGATAAAGGCTAAAATGATTAATACAGTAGCAATTGCACCAGAAACACCAATAGACTGTAAAATAGACTTAAAAGCCAATATCCATAGCCCAATCATAATGAGAATAGCAAAAGGGGTAAATCCGGTTAAGATATCTTGTTGTGAAATATAGTGTACAAAATGGTGTTCTAGTGGGTTCCATGTTCCTATAGCCAATGCTAATGAAAGTAAAAGGGTAACCCACCAACGTAAATGACTTTCGGTTTTACCTTTTTTTGTTTTATTTGTTTTAGTTAAAAATGACACAGTTATATCCTTAATTATTTGGTAATATTTTAATGAAAAAGATTATAACGAAAGTAAAGGAAAAAAGAGCTAAGAAAATTTTAAGTAGGTTCTATTTAATGGATTAAATTGAACCTACTTTAGAAGGGTTATTTATAATAATGAACGAATGTCATTGTTTATTTCGTTATAAGTTACTTCACCTCTATAACTGGCTTCAGTAACACCATTTTTAATTAACATAATAAATGGTAGTACACCTGTCCAACCATAGGTATTTTGAACATGGTACTGTAGGTTTGTAGCTGTTTCACCAGAGATAATAGGGTAGCTAATTTTATGTCGTTTAATGAGGGCATTTGCTTGCATAGGGGACATTTTACCTTCAACTTGTAGGGCTACTATTTCTAATCGGTTGCCATATTGTCGACGTAACTTATTCATTATAGGCATCTCTTTAATACAATGCGAACAATTTTTTCCAAACATTTCTAAGATAACAATTTTATTTTTTAATTCTGGAAAAATGTATCCATTAGAACGTTCAATAATAGTAATGGGTTGACCTTGAATACTTCTTAGTTTATGAACTTCTCCTCCAGTTTGTGTCACCATCTTTTTTGGTTTTAACTCTTTAGTTGCTATAAGTTCTTTCTGACAAGAACTTTTAGAATTAAGATCATCAGAACATTCTGGTGCTATTGTCATGAGTGATGGATTGGGTTGAGTAGAGGTAGGCATATTCGTGCTTTGTATATTTTTTGGTGCTACTGATCCCCCACCAAATAACCCAAAACAAGCTGTATTAAAAAGCAAAGTAGTTGTTAAGATTGTTGCTTGTGTTAAGCCTCTTGTTGTGATTTTCATTATAATTTCCCTTTTTTATTTTGATTGTTTAGTCGTTTAAGTCTTCAACTAACATTTCCAATTCATCTTCTTTAATTAGTCCTGCTTTTACTTGTTCAACTTCACCATCTTTATTAATAGCAATTAAAAGTGGAAGTGGTACACCCCTACCATAACCAGCCATTGTTGCTATATAATCGATGAAGTCATCATATTCAATACCTGCTACCACATTATAGTTCATGTCATAAAGTTCAGCAAAATCTTTTACCTCTTTTACAGGATAGCGCTGTGATTCAATGGCTACAATTTCCAAGTTATCTTTATGCTTATTTGTTAGTTTAATAAACTCTGGAATTTCTTTAATACATGGGGGACATCTATGCCCAAAGAGTGAGAGAAGTACCGGTTTACCTCTAAATTCTTCGAAGTCTAAACCTGTTTCTGTTTTAGAAATTCTTTTTTGGTTAATAGTGATTTTTTTATTGTCGATAGTTGTTAGATTAAAAGTAGGGTTTTCTGCTGCTTGTAAAAAATTTGTTAGTATAAATATAAGCGTTATAAGTAGTTTTTTCATTTAAATCCTTTGAAAATTTTATGAAATATTATAACAAAGTAAACATGTATTTATTGTGTAATTTTAGTGGATTATTAGTGGAAGTTTTAGAAAAAGAGAATTTAAAAATTTCTTTCTCTAAAGTGTAGGTGAGAGTAGAGCTGATTTAGCCTCTATCTCTGTTTCCTCCACCATTACGGCTTCCACGGTTTCCACCACCATTTCTAGAGTCACGGCTTCCACTACGTCCACCACCATTTCTGTCACGGTTTCCACCACCACTACGGTTACGACTTCTGTTTCTTCCACGTCCACGTCCACCACCGTTACGGTCTCCACCTTTAAAGTTTTTAGCTCTTTCAATAAGGGCTTTCACTTCTTCACTCCCAAGACCAATAATGTCTTTACCTTTTACATCTACTTCTTCTTGAACAATGGTAGCTAGAAGCTGTGCAATGGTTACAATGTCAATGTCATGTTGAAGTGTCTTAACCATATCCTTACCAGAAGCTGTTACTTTTGTGTCAGCAATTTTAGCTAATAAATCACCATCTTTTCGTGTTTGAACTTCTTGACGTGTTGGGATAACTTCTGAAACCATGACTGTTCCAACATCTTTTTCAATTCTTTTAATGGTTCTAAGCTCATTTGGAGAAACTAAAGTGATTGCTTCACCTTTGTTACCTGCACGACCTGTACGACCAATTCTGTGTACATACGATTCAGAATCAAAAGGAATATGGTAGTTAAATACATGGCTCACATCATTAACATCAAGACCACGAGCAGCAACATCCGTTGCAATAAAAATTTCAACCAGACCTTGTTTGAAAGAACGGATGGTATGTTCACGTTGTTTTTGCTCCATATCTCCATGAAGCGCTGCAACTTTAAATCCTTGTGCCGTCATATAAGAAGAGAGTCTGTCTACCTCTTTTTTCATTCTACAGAAGATAATACATTTTTTAGGGTTTTTATAATCAATAAGTCTTAAAAGTGCATCATCTCTTTCATAGTCAGCAACTACATAAAACATTTGGGTAATGTCAGTATTGGTTCTTTCGCTTTTAGTAATGGTTACGGACTTTGGATTATTAAGAATTTGTTCTGCAAGAATCTTGATTTGTTTAGGCATAGTAGCCGAGAACATAAGTGTTTGACGTTCAGCTGGTAAAAAAGTAAAGATGTTTTTGATTTCATCTAGGAATCCCATGTCAAGCATTTCATCTGCTTCATCTAAGATTACAAAATTTGGATTGATTGTTACTCTTTTTGACTGAAGTAAATCTTGAAGTCTACCTGGAGTAGCTACAATGATATTGGCTTGGTTAATTCTCTCAATTTGTTTGTTGTAAGGTGTACCACCATAAACCGTTGCTGTTTTGAGTCCAGCTGTTTTACCAAAACGGAAAAGTTCATCTGAAACCTGCATTGCAAGTTCACGAGTAGGAACGATTACAAGTGCTTCAACTCCTTTATTTCCAACCATTTGTTGAATCACTGGTAAACCAAATGCAGCTGTTTTTCCTGTTCCTGTTTGTGCTTGACCAATAAGGTCATGACCTTCTAATATGAGAGGAATTGCATCAGCTTGAACAGGGCTTGGTTCTTTAAATCCAGCATCATCAATGGCTTGGTTTAGGGTATCTTTGAAATTAAATTCTTGAAATGTCATAGGTGTACTTCTTTATGATAAATTTGTTAGGGTAATAATGTATGCTTATTTAAAACAGAAACAGTCATTCTCTTAGTAGTGCTTTAGTTCATAAATGGCGATCGTTGACCCCAATTTTTGCAGCTAATACCAAATAATCACACGCTTTAAAAGGTGGATGTCTTGAATGCTTATAGTGTTTAGGAATGGTTAGTGTAATATCCTAAAAATAAGAGATGTTTGATATACTCTTGCAGAAATTTTGCGAATTATAGCGAAATTAAATAAAAATAGATAGTATTAATCACACTTATTTATATTTAATATAGGAATAACTTATGAAAATAAAACACTTTAGTCTTTTAGGTCTATTTATTTTAGGGGGCTGCTCATTAAATGCCGTTGACAATAAAGAGCTAAAACAACCCGTTGTAGCACAAGAACAAATTGCACAAATTATGCCAGAGGGAACACGTACATTGGAGCAGAAAATAGGCTCAATGTTAATGGTTGGATTTATGGGAACTTCTGCTCCAAAAAATTCTCAAATCTGTAAAGACATTGCTAAGTATGATTTAGCAGGCGTCATTCTTTTTGATATGAATCCAGTAAATCATAAACAGGCTAAAAATATTTCAAGTAAATGGCAACTTGCAAAGTTAACTAAAGAGTTACAAGCTTGTTCAAAAGATGGAAAACTACTCATTTCTGTAGACCAAGAGGGTGGTAAGGTTCAACGACTTAAAAGTAAGTATGGTTTTTATGGTAAATTTCCAAAAGCTTCAGATGTTATTAAACTGAGTGATGCGCGTGTAAAACAACATTATGAACAGATGGGAGCAGAGTTAAACTCGGTAGGGATTAACTATAACTTAGCACCCGATGTTGACTTGGCAATTAATAAAAAGAATTATGTCATTTATAAATTGGGACGTTCTTACGGAGCAAATCCTAAACAAGTGGTAAAGTATGCTTCTATTTTTATGGATGCTATGCATAATAATGGGGTATTGACTTCACTAAAACACTTTCCTGGTCATGGTTCATCTTTAGGTGATACGCACAAAGGTTTTGTGGATGTGACCAACTTATGGAAAGAGGTAGAGTTAGAACCTTATCGAATGTTAGCTCAAACCCATACAATAGACACAGTAATGGTTGCTCATGTTTTTAACAAAAAACTTGATGCTAAATATCCAGCTACACTTTCTGAAAAAATTGTTAATGGTAAGTTACGTAATGAGTTTGGTTTTGATGGGGTTGTTATTACAGATGACCTACAAATGGGTGCTATTAATCAAAAGTATGGTTTAAAAAATACTTTAAAGTTAGCAATCAATGCTGGTAATGACATTTTACTTTTTGGAAATCAACTTTCTGTAAAAAGTATGGTGAAAACCAGTACGTTAGTTAACATGGTGAAAGAGTTAGAAAAACAAGACCCCACTATGTTAGATAAAATCGAAGCTTCAAACAGACGTTTAGATATTTTAAAAGCTAAACTTTAAAACCTATAAAAAGGCTAAGTTAGCCTTTTGGTTGAGCTTCAATTACTTCATAAAATTATTGTTGAACCAATCTATTTATCTAGATGTTCCCATATGTCTACTATGCTTACCAGATGAACCTCGTGTATTCATTCTTGCTTGACCTCTTCTTATTTGATTTTGTGAATTGTTTCTATAATTATTAGAATGGCTTCTAGTATTACTACGTGTATTCATTCTAGTAGAATTGCGATTAGTATTATAGTTAGCAGTATTTGGTCGAGAGCGTCTTACATTGTCATTGCCTCTTCTTGTAACATGCATTCTTGCAGAATTACGATTATGATTATATCTATGATTATTGTAGTGTGGTCTAGAGTTGTAATGTGATTGATAATGGTTGGGACGGTAATGATTATTATGATGTCTTCTTGGGTAATATGCTCTATCGTAATAGTGACCACGAACTATAACATTTGGTGAACGATATGAGTGTATTCTATTCCAGTTATTAAACGTATGGTGTACATAGTATCTATGATGACGATGCCCATGTCTAAAGAATCCACGTCGATAATGTCTATCATGATAACCATAGTTTAGGTTGTATGCGAAGAAAATATTGTTAAAGAAATATCCTGTGGTATCGTAGTACCCATAATAATATCCATCATCATTGTAATATCCATGTCTATCATAGTCAAAATTAGAATAACGTTTGTCATAACGGTGATGATCTTTTTTAAAAGTTCTCTTTACATTTTGAGGTGAAACACGTGTGTTTAGCTGGTTTACATGGTTGGATGCTGTGCTGTGTTGGATATGGCTTTGTTGGTTTGGGTTGACTCTGGTACGAAGTGGTTCTTGAGAGATAGTTTGATTAGAAATAGTTTCTTGGGCAGAAGCCACAGAGATTTTTTGTCCTAATGAGGTATCTGCCAAGAGTGATGAAACTAAAATGGTAGATACTAAAATAATCTTTTGCATACGTAATCCTTTAGCATAATTATAAACCACTATAAGAAAAAATTGTGGACTATTAGTGTATGCTTTGTCTATGAAAATAGCCAGTATAGATGTAGGATTAAAACGTATAGGTGTCGCAATTTGTCTTGATGGGGAAATTGTTTTTCCTAAAGATGCCATTTTACGAAAAAATAGAAATCAAGCTGCTCGAGATGTAAAATTGTTTTTAGAAGAGTGGGACATAGAAAAGCTTATAGTAGGACTTCCAAAAGGTGGTTCTTCTGAAGAAGAAATGGAACGGCGTATAAAACATTTTGTCTCTTTACTGGAACTTGAAAATATGAGCGTAGAGTATCAGGATGAGCAAGGCTCTTCTATGGAAGCTAAAGAGTTAACTCAAGGTGTTTTTAGACATAAAAGAGATGGTAAAATAGATTCTATTGCTGCTAAAATAATATTGGAGCGTTGGTTGTGAGTGACATAAAAGAGAAATGGACAATAAAGCGAATTTTAAAAGAAGTGTTAACGACGTTAGTATTACTTTTTATCATTTCGCAAGTTATTAATTTTATTCGTAAACCTGAAATTAAAGAGAATATTTACACTTATCAACTTCATGATATAGAAAATCAAGCCATAGACTTTTTTGATTATAAAGAGGAAACCTTAGTTGTACACTTTTGGGGGACTTGGTGTCCTACCTGTAAGCTAGAAGCATCAAATATTCAAACTTTGTCAGATCAATACAACGTCATAAGCATTGCCGTAAACTCGGGTACAGATGAGGTATTGGCTAAATATATGGACGAACATAATTTAGACTACAAGGTTATTAACGATACCAAAGGTGCTTTAGCAGCTAAGTTTAATATAGAAGCTTACCCCACAACACTTATTTATAATACAAAAGGTGAGCTGAAATTTACTGAAGTAGGTTACAGTACAACACTTGGATTAAAAGCACGTTTAGAACTAATTAACTAGAAGAGAGAATAATGAATAAAAATGATTTTAATGAAGGGCTACTAGGTTTTCTGGATGCCTCACCAACGCCTTTTCATGCTACTAAAAATATGAGTATGATGTTAGCCAATGCAGGATTTGAAGAGCTTCAAGAAGAGGTATCATGGAATTTAGAAAAGGGAAAGAAATACTATGTAACACGTAATGATTCTTCTGTTATTGCTTTCACTTACCCAAAAGAAAAAGCTTATACAATGATAGGCTGTCATACGGACTCGCCTAATTTGAAGTTGAAACCTAATCCAATTATCAAAGAGCATGGTGTGGTAAAGTTTGCTGTAGAACCTTATGGAGGACTGCTTTTAAATCCTTGGTTTGACCGTGATTTATCTTTGGCTGGTAAAGTCTCTTACCTAGATGCTAAAGATGAGATTAAAGAGACACTCATAGATGTACAAAAGTCTATCGCTATTATCCCTTCTTTAGCCATTCATTTAGATAGACAAGCTAATGAAGAACGAACAGTGAATAAGCAGACCGATATTTCTCCTGTGTTGACGACTAATGATGACTTTGATTTTGAAGATTTTATTAAATGGCAGTTAGAAAAAAATGAGATTCGAGATGTTAAAGAAGTGTATGCTTCTGAGCTTAGTTTTTATACCACGCAAAAAGCTTCTTTTGTAGGGTTAAGGGATGACTTTATAGCCTCTGCAAGACTTGACAACTTACTTTCTTGTTATGTTGGATTATTGGCTATTTGTTCTGTATCGGATGATAAGCCAATGTTGTTAGTAGCCAGTGACCATGAAGAAGTTGGCTCAGCTTCAACTTCTGGAGCAGCTGGAAGTTTTTTAGAAAATACGTTAAAAAGAATGTATCCTAATTATGATGAGTACATGAAAATGATAAGAACTTCTATTATGGTTAGTGCTGACAATGCCCATGCTATTCATCCAAATTACCCAGATAAACATGATAAGAATCATAGCCCATATATTAATAAGGGTGTTGTTATTAAGGTTAATTCAAATCAACGATATGCTTCAAACACAACGACAATTTCACAGTTTATGAAGGTGGCAAGTCAAGCAGGCGAACCTTATCAACAGTTTGTGACACGTTCAGACATGGGTTGTGGTTCAACAATCGGTCCTATTACAGCAACCAGATTAGGTATTGAAACACTTGATATTGGACTTCCTACCTATGCGATGCATTCTATTCGTGAATTAGCAGGGAGAGAAGATGCCTATTCTCTTTATAAGATATTATTGCAGTTTCATTTGTAGTTAGATAGTTTAATATTCTTCTTTACTGATATCTTGTATAATTTTATTATGAAAAAGATAATAATTATAACCTTACTATTTATGGGATTGGGACATGCAGCAAAGTATCAAATTACACATATAAAAAAAGGTGGAACGCTAAATGTACGTGATACACCTTTTCAAAATGTTTCTAAGGTAGTTGGAAAAATAGCTTCTAATGCTACAGGTATTAGCATTAGAGAGTGTGCAGAACTTCCAGACAAATCTGAGTGGTGTTATGTAACTGCTCCAAGAGGTGCATCACATATAGAGGGTTGGGTAAACTCATACTACTTAAAAGAAACATCCAAAAAACTTCAAACATCTAAAGCACATATTCAAAACTTTTTACATAACTTCTATATGGCAGATGAAGAAAACTATATGGATAAGTTACAATCCTTTTATGCTTTTCCCATGCAAAAGTACTTGTGGAATAAAAACGTTTCTCTACGTGACTTGCGAATTCGGAAGGTTAGGGAGTATAAAAAATGGCCAAAACGTGACTACCGTTTAACTTACCTAAAAATTTTAAAACGTAAAGCAGACTATATTGATGTTCAAACCACTGTACGCTGGAAGTTTAAAAGACATGATGATTATGAAAATGGAAAAGATATCCATAAACTTCGTTTAGTGAGTAGTGGTAATAGTTTTAAGGTTTCAGCATTTAAGAAATTAAAGCATATTGTTTTTCCTAAACCTAAAATTGTTGAGACAAATGCAACACTTATAGCTAGTACAGAGTCTAATGAAACAGTTTCAACTGCTTTAGTAACTCAATCACCTGAAGCAAATAAGTTTTATATTAAATCAGGTTCATTCTTTTCTAATATTTCAGCGAAGTATTTAGAGAGTATTACCAATAATGGTTTTGCCTACAAAATTCAAAAAGTACAACAAGGAGACAAGGTTATTCGCCGTGTATTTATTGGACCTTTTAATTCAGTGAGTGAAGCAACACAGGCATTGGTAACCGTTAGAACTAAGATTAATGAATTGGCTTATATTCAGACGAATATTAAGTGAGAAATTAAATAATCAACATCTCATCCCCATAGGAGAAGAATCGGTATTCTTTTTCTATGGCTAAAATTATGTTAGATTATAAAGTTTTCTAATCTCTACAGCTCTAAGCATTCATACATTATAATACCTCATACTTGTCTAATCCACAGGTAAATTTAAATCATTAAAAAAGTACTTAGTGCGTAGTTAGCTGGGTTTAAGGCTTTATAATTGATTTATACTCCTTTAATCCATTTAATTGTATTATTTGAAACAGTAAGATTTAAAGGATTAGAAATTATGCCTACAATATCAATGTTCTATGGAATTATCATCACTATGTATTATTTTGATGATGAACAACATAGCACCCCTCATATTCATGTAAAGTATCAAGGAGAGAACGCAGTTTTTTCTATTCCTAATGGTGAACTTCTTGCAGGTAAAATTAAACGAAGTAAACAAAAGTTAATTGAAGCATGGATTGAGATACATCAAGAAGATTTAATGGCTAATTGGGAACTGGCAATTAATGGTAATGAAGTATTTAAAATAGACCCACTAAGATAAAAGGAGCAAGATATGAACCCACAAGTTATAAGCGTAGAACCAAAAGCAGAACATAAAGTATTACTCACTTTTGATAATCAAGAAGTAAGGATTTTTGATATGAGTTCCTACATAGACCGAAGTAGTTTTTTTAAACAGCTTGAAGATGAAGAATATTTTAAAACTGTTAGAGTTTCATTAGGTTCGGTTCAATGGAAGAATGGTCAAGATTTATCACCCCACACTCTATATTCAAAAAGTAAATTGCTGTCTTCTCTTTCTGGGAGTGCTTAGATAATCAACATCGCATTACCATAAGAGAAGAATTAGTATTCTTTTTCTATGGCTTCATGATAAAGCATTGATAGTAACTTATCGAAACCTACGAAAAACCTTTTCAAAGTCAAGCTCAATTTCACAATCAATATCATCAAAAGCAAGCTTTTCATTAGAGAAGTCACCTACTTTAGTATAGGTATCTTTTTTAAGTGTATAGACTTTAGCCTTTAAGTCTTTGGGATAGACTAAGATGTAGTATTGAACTTTTTCTTCTTCATAGATGTCAAACTTAACTGTTTCATCTTTTTTAGCAGTCGAAGGACTAAGAATTTCTATAATGATTTTAGGGGCTTTTGTTAAGTAAGCTGTTCCTTCATCATTGCAGACAAGTACAATATCTGGTCGGAGGGTTGTAGCATTAGAGACTTTCCAGTCATTTTCAAAAGAGACTTGACAGTCTGGGCATTCATTCTTTTCTAAAGAGTTTTTTAGTAAAAAAATTAGCTCAGTTGCTATATCTTGATGAATTCTCATTGGAGCTGGAGCCAT
>CACVAR010000330.1 GCA_902727905.1 uncultured Sulfurovum sp.
ATTATAAACATTCCATGCTGTTTGCGTGGCAAGCCTAACACTCTCTACATCTGTTACATCAATATTAACCAAAGTTACTTGTTCAGAATAATCATTTTTTAAATTGGTAAGCTCTTTTGAGGCTTCTGTTTTTCTAGCACTTATAATAACGCGATGATTTTTCCTAAGATAGGTTTTGGCTAGCTCTAAACCTATGCCTTGACTTGCACCAATAATCCAAATATTTTCTAGCATGATATATCCTTTATGTCACTACTATAACCCAAATACTAAGTACTCTGTAGGTAAAAAATGTTAATTTATCATTATTACTTCTTCATTATTACTTTTTCTTAACAGAAGATAAAGTGAAACCTTTTGATACATTTATAAGGAGTATTTTTAATTATAAATAGGTTTTCAAGTTGTAATTAACATGAAACATATAACTATCCAAAAATAGTCTTTACTGTTTTTGAAAAATTATTTTGAATATGGCAAAAAGATAAATCAACAATTTTAATTTAAGGATAAAATAATGGGAATAGATAGTTTATTAATACCAGCTGTAATGTTTTTTGCGCTGGGAGTTATTGCAAAACTTATAAATTCAGATCTTAAGTTTCCTGAAGGAATGACAAAAGGTATTAGTATCTATTTACTAATGGCAATTGGATTAAAAGGTGGTATGGCACTTGGTAAAGCAGATTTTCAACTCGCAATTGAGTCAATTATTTGGGCAACGATTATTGGTTTTATTTTACCTATTATTGGTTATGGTTTACTACGTTTTAAAGATAAAATAAACCCATTCGATGCTGCAGCAATATCGGCACACTATGGTTCAGTAAGTGCAGCAACATTCTTGACAGCTGTAGCATTTTTAGAGATGTCTGGTGTTACTTATGAAAGTTATCCAATTGTAATGATGGTTATTATGGAGTCTCCAGCTATTATTGTAGGATTGATGATTGCAGCCTTCACACGAAAACGTTTAGCAGCCAAAGAAGGAACCCAAAAAGTGAAAACTGAATGGGGACCTCTCTTGCATGAAGCTTTTACAAATGGTAGTGTTGTTGTTTTACTTGGTGCATTGATTATTGGTGCAACAGCTTCTCCTGAGTCACTTTCTAAAGTTATGCCATTCACACAAGATATTTTTATGGGTGTT
The DNA here is from genome assembly GCA_902727905.1 of uncultured Sulfurovum sp. Taxonomy (GTDB): domain Bacteria; phylum Campylobacterota; class Campylobacteria; order Campylobacterales; family Sulfurovaceae; genus UBA1140. The sequence continues at coordinate 1,151 of CACVAR010000330.1, forward strand.
CTATGTCTATTCTTATTGGACATGGGTATGGAAGCTGCGAAGAAATTGGACACACTGAAAAAAGCAGGTATTACTCTGGTTGCCTTCGGTGTTATTATGCCATTAATTGGGGGAACTCTTGGTATTATTATAGGTGGAACAATGCTAGGTTTCTCTATAGGTGGAACATTCCTATTGGCTATTTTGTCTGCTAGTGCTTCCTATATCGCTGTACCTCCAGCAATGCGTTATGGTGTACCAGAGTCAAATCCATCTTATTATTTAACATTGTCTTTAGGTGTTACTTTCCCATTCAATGTTGTGATTGGAATTCCACTTTTTTACCAAATGACAATTTGGTATATTGGAGCTTAAGAAAGTAATTTATTACAATAAAAGGAGTAGAAAATGTCAACAAAAATGTGTACAGGAAAGTCAATACAGATTATTATCAACAGTACTTTTGAAAATAAACTAATTCACATTCTTAAAAAAAATGGTCTTACAGGTTACACGCAATTAAGTGCGCGTGGTGATGGTAGTTCAGGTGTCCAAGATGGACATTCTGAAGGAGAGTCAAATGTAATGTTTATTGTTTTAGCCTCTAATAGTGCTACGAATACTTTAATGGAGCAGTTAAATCAATATAGAAATATGGGTTATCATATCTTTGTATACACACATGATGCAGAAGTTTTAAATTCTGATAAAATACAAATCTGTCAATAACTTTTTCAGTACTGCATCTCTAAGCTAAATTTATAGTAAAAATTATAAATTTAGCTATCTTTTTCAAAGTTTTCTCTTCCAATTAACATTTTTACACTATCAATAACTTCACTTTTCCTATATAATTTATTTCATAGACAACATATAAAAGGAAAAATTATGAACAAACTACTCATATTACTTTCAGCATTTCTACTCATTGGATGTAGCAACAAAAACCACGAACCCCTACCAACTGTTGAAAAAGTTGAACTCGAAAAATATTTAGGAACATGGCATGAAATTGCTCGTTATGAACACTTTTTTGAAAAAGGCTGTAGTAATGTTAATGCCACTTACAGCATGAGGGACGATGGTAAAATCAAAGTACTAAACCGTTGTGACAAAGAAGGAGAAATGACCGAAGCCATTGGAAAAGCTTACCCTGTGGATGAAACCAACGCCAAATTAAAAGTAAGTTTCTTTGGTCCCTTCTATGGTAACTATTGGATTCTAATGTTAGATGAGGATTATAACTATGTGGTCATTGGTGAGCCTTCACGTGAATACTTGTGGATATTGTCTCGAACCCAAAAAATGGAACAAAAAACATTAGACATGATTTTAGAAAAGCTTCCAACTTTAGGGTACGCGACTGAACCACTCATTTGGACACCACAAAACCCATAAAGTTTTTAACTAACATTTTCTACCTACTAAAAATAACCTATGAGTGTTAAACTTTGGGTAAATAAATAGACTTCTTTCAGGAAGTCTAATATAGAAAGGTAGAACATGAAAGTAGTATTATCCATCGCAGGAAGTGACTCTTCAGGAGGTGCTGGTATTCAAGCAGACTTAAAAAGCTTTGAAGCCTTTGGACTTTTTGGAACCACTGCCATTACGGTACTCACAGCTCAAAACACCGAAGGCGTAAGTGACATCTATGAAGTTAACCCTCTTTTTGTTAAAGAGCAAATTAAGGCTGTTTTAAAAGACTTTGATGTGGCTGCTATTAAAGTAGGGATGCTTTTTTCTAATGAGATTATTGACATTGTTCGTGATATCATTGCTCAACTTGACATTCCTATTGTGGTCGATCCCGTATTTATCTCAAAAGCAGGTTCAAAACTTCTTAATGATGATGCCATAGAAAATCTAAAAACACTTTTCCCTTATGCCACAGTGATTACCCCTAATCGCTTTGAAGCAGAGGCACTGTTTGGTAATTCATTTGAAAATCAACCTTATACAATTTTAGTAAAACATGAAACCATAGAAGATAATGAATCTTTTTATTCTGTAGATACCCTTTACAACAAAAATGAAAAGTATCACTT
>CACVAR010000331.1 GCA_902727905.1 uncultured Sulfurovum sp.
ATCCTCTTTTATTATCTCTCTAATAATTACACTTGTAGCTTCATCTATTTCTAGTCTTTTTATTTGTCCCATAATCTCACTATTCTAACATAAACCTTATTTGTGTTTAATTCTTAGCTACTACATAATAGAATTCCAAAACTAGACTTTAGTCCTCCCCAAGAAGTTAGTCTAATAATGGTTTTATTCATTATTATGGCTGCTTTTGTTAATATCTATGAGACTTTTCATAAGGTATTTACTCAGACTAAGGAGTATTTAGAACTTTTTTCAATCTTATTATTACCATTTTCAATGCTTATAATGTACTATGTTCTATTTGCAATATTTAAAACACCACTAAATATATATAAAATATTAATTTACTTACTTGCTTTATTTTTTACATTTTTAATATTTTTAGCTAACTTAATCCATCCAACAAAACGTGTGCTAGGTGGGATAGGAATTATTATTGCCTTTATAGGATTAGTTATAGATGCCTATCAAGCAGTCAATCCATAGTTTCCTTCCTCTTTTAGTCACTAAAAAATAAAGAATCCAATGAAATAGATTACTGATTCAAAATTTTTCCCACTAACTCATTAACAACCTTAGGATTCCCTTTTCCTTTTGTAGCCTTTAGTACTTGTCCCACAAAGAAACCTAGTAACTTCGTATTACCTGCTTTAAACTTCTCAACATTATCAGGATTTTTAGCAATAATTTCATCAATAATCGGTGCAATTACAACTGGGTCACTTATCTGTACCAGTCCCTTAGCTTCTACAATAGCCTTTGGATTTTCTCCAGTTTTTACCATCTCTTCAAACAGTTGTTTTGCAATCTTATTTGAAATAGTTGCATCATCAACCATCTTAATCAATTCAGCTATTTGTTTGGCAGAAAATTTAAGTTCATCAATTTGCTTCTCTTTTAACTCTCTAGCCACTTCATTAGATACCATGTTTGCAAGTACTACAGGGCTGTTGAGTTCAGCTAGAGCTTCTTCATAAAAAGAAGATAGTTTTGCATCACGCGCTAGGGTATTGGCTACTTCAGAATTTAATTTAAGTTCAGAAGTGTATTTATCAAACAGTGCCTGTTCAGCTTCTGTCATGGCTACTACTTCACCATCTATCTGTACTTTTTTAGGCTGAGCTTTAACAACTGGTTTGTCTGCTTTTGTCTTCTTACCCCAAGAGTCTTTTAATCCAACAATCTTATTAAACACAGGCTTTTCATCCGTATAGTCAACAGGATCAGCATAAAAATACCCTTGTCGTTCAAATTGGAAACGCTCATCAGGCTTTTCAGTAATGACAGCAGGTTCAATCAATGCATCTTTAATAACTTGTAAAGAGTTTGGATTGATGTCTTCTAGTCCTTCAGGAGCTTCATCTTTAAAGAGTCTGTCATAAACACGCACTTCTACTTTTCTAGCTTCTTTAGCATCCACCCATTGAATGGCACTTTTAACTTTAATACCACTCGTGTCTTCACCACTTTTAGAGTTAGCATGATATTCTGCTTTTATCTCTACAATTTTACCATCAGCATCTTTAATCACTTCGTTACAAGTAATAATGTACGCATGTCTAAGCCGTACCGATTGCTCAGGTGTCAAACGGAAGTAGCCTTTTGGAGGATTTTCCATAAAGTCATCACGCTCTATGTAAATCTCTTTAGAAAAAGGAATCTTTCTTGAACCCACTTTGGGTACATCATGTGGGTAGTAAGGAGCATCAATCTCTTCTGACCCCTCATAGTTTATAATGGTCACTTTTAACGGGTCAAGTACAGCCAAAACTCTTGGTACTTTTGTGTTTAAATCATCTCTGATAGAAAATTCAAGTTGAGCAACATCCACCATAGAGTTTGCTTTAGCAATACCAATACCATCACAGAAATTCAAGATAGACTCTGGTGTGTATCCTCTTCGTTTATAGCCAGCAATGGTTGGTAAACGTGGGTCATCCCAACCATTTACTTTTCCTTCGTTTACCAGTTCTAGTAACTTTCTTTTACTCATCACCGTATAATTAATACCAAGTCGTGCAAATTCATGTTGGTATGGTCTTTTTTCTGTAAGTCCAAGCGTTTCGAGTACCCAGTCATAAATGGCACGGTTGTTTTCAAACTCTAAGGTACAAATAGAATGGGTGATACCTTCCATATAATCGGTCAAACAATGTGCAAAATCATACATAGGATAAATGTGCCATGCATCACCTGTTCTATAATGCTCAACATTGCGTATACGATAAAGAAGAGGATCTCTCATCTTCATGTTATTTGCTGACATATCTATCTTAGCTCGAAGAATATGCGTACCATCTTTAAACTCACCCCTTTTCATTCTCTCAAAAAGCTCTAAGTTCTCTTCAACAGAACGCTCGGCATATTTACTACGTTTTCCAGCTTCAGTCACGGTTCCACGGTTTTCACGTATCTCTTCTTCACTTGCAGAGTCCACATATGCCTTACCCATTTTAATAAGTTCAATAGCATAGTTATAAAGTTCATCAAACTTATCAGAGGTATAACGAACATTCCCTTCCCAGTCAAATCCAAGCCACTCTACAGCATCTTTAAGCGCTTCTACGTATTGTGTGTCTTCAGTTGTTGGATTGGTATCATCCATTCTAAGGTTACAGAGACCGTTATAGTCATTGGCAATACCAAAATTGATACAGATAGATTTAGCATGTCCAATATGTGGAAACCCATTCGGCTCTGGAGGGAATCGTGTATGCACTTCATTGTACTTACCTGACTTTAAATCTTCTTCAACTATTGACCGTAAAAAATCTTTGCTTTCGCTACTGCTCTTCTGCATACTTATTAAACCTTTTGATTGTGAAACTTATATTAAGGGGGTATTTTATCTAATTTGGGCTTATTATGTCTTATTCCCATATTCCGAAACATAACTTTATTAAGATAAAAAATATATATAATAATATATACTATAATATATAAGGAGTATCAAAACCATGTATACCATACAAGAACTAGAAAAACAACAAATTGGATTACGTTTACCCCAATATCTTATTGATGATATTGATGAGTTTACTCAACAGTTTGCTGTTAATCGTACTGACATTGTTATAGAAGCCCTACGCTCTTATCTTGATGAACAAAAAGCAAAGATTTTTTATAATAATTTTGATAATGCTT
>CACVAR010000332.1 GCA_902727905.1 uncultured Sulfurovum sp.
GGTTAGAGAGAGAGTGGGCTGATTTTAGGGTATCGTCAATGTGTGCTTGGGTAGAATCAGGGGTTACATTTCCAAGGGCAGCGTTCATGCCTCCTTGTGCCATAGAGGTTTGTGAGGCTGTGGGGTAGCTTTTTCCCACAACCAAAACATTTGCATCTTCTTGTTTGGCTGAGAGCGCAGCAGAAAGTCCTGCACCACCTGAACCGATGATTAATATATCTAGCATGTTATCTCCCATAGCGTTGTATTGGAAGTAAAATATCTTATAAGAGCTTTGATTTTGGTTGAGGAAATGAGATATTCAAGCTTTTTAATCATAAAAGGAGGGAGGGATGAAAAAAGGTTTGCTACTATGGCTTGAATATCTCAACAGAATATAAATATTTAATTATTTATCAAAAGGAGTTTCTACTTAAAGATATATCCTGTTAAGAAAAGTATAACATATAAAATTAAAATAAATACTATTTTTAAATAAAAAAATTAAGTTTATTTTAATAATAAAGTATTATCGAATAATAACTATTTATTATTGTTGGCTTAAAAATCTTAACTGTTCTATTGTGTTCTATATGGCTACTTTTCTTCTAAATAATGCTGAATATTTTGAACAATACCTTCTAAAAGTCTTTCTCTTGACTCTAAACTTGCCCAAGCCAAATGAGGCGTGATGAGTAGTTGGTCATTGTTATCTATATCTAATAAAGGATTGTTTTCTTCTATAGGCTCTTTAGCAACTACATCTAGACCAGCATAGAGAGGACGCTTGTTAAGCTCAGCTGCTAAATCTGCTTCGTTTATAATTCCACCTCTTCCTAAGTTTAGTAAAATGGTATTGTCTTTTAAGTATTTTAGGTTTGTTTGGTTGATAAGGTTGTTAGTCTGTTCATTAAGTGGACAATGAATAGAAATAATGTCGCAGTTTGTTAATAAATCCTCAAGTTCATAATGATGATAGTCATTAATAAGGTTTTTGCCTGAAGTAGAGTGGTAACAGACTTTTGCACCAAAGTTTTCAACCATACTTGCAACTTCTTTCCCAATGGTTCCGAGTCCAATAATTCCCCATGTTTTAGTAGAAAGTTCAGAAAAAGGTTGAGATACATCGGTAAAGAGTCCTGACTTACTCCAAGCTCTACTTTTCACTTGTCGGTTGTAGTAGGCTAATTTACCAAGTAAGTAGAACATCATAGAGAAAGTATGCTGAACCACAGAGGGTGTGGAGTAGCCACTTACATTTTTAACCAATATACCTAATTCTTTTGCAGCTTCTAAGTCTACATTGTTCATACCAGTCGCAGCAATACAGATGAGTTTTAAACTGTCTGTTTGTTCCATCATCTCTTTAGTGATGACAACCTTATTGGTAATAATGACCTCAGCATTTTGTATACGTGCTAAGGTTTCTTCCCTTGATGTTGTTTCATAGTTTGTTAAGTTACCTAAGGTGGATAATGAACTTAAATCTAAGTCATCACCTAAAGTTTTTTTGTCTAATAGTACAATTTTCATGTTATGGCTCTTTTATGGTGAATAATATTTTGGCATTAAAGCTGTCTATATTTTCATTTTTATTAATGTTTAAAGATTGAAACATAATCTTTATGCGACTGCTGTTGTTGTCATGTTCGTAGGTTAGTTCATCTTGTGTAAGTTCTCCATTAGAATTGGAGTTTTTTAAAATAGTTTTTATAAATGTGTTTAGATTAACTGTAAGAAGTGTACGCTTTTGCTCTTGCTCTTGTACCTTTAGGGTTTGTTTGTTGGATGCAATGCTTAGATTTTTGTCTATTTTAATACTTTGTACAGTTTCATAAGAATAGATGTTAAAGTTAACCAGCCAATCATAACCCTTTGTTTTTAAAGTACGCTCATTATTGTATGAAGAATAAAAGGAGTGCGTTTCTACTTCAACACCGTTGTTGCGTTCGTAACTTTTCCAGTCCCATTTGCTAACAAACTTAAAGCCTAGTTCTTTAGTTGCATAAGAAGCAAAGTTATAAATGTATTCTTGTGAAGCATAGATTTCTTCGTTATTTTGTTTTTCTTTAGCTCTTGTATACTTTTTAAAAATACTAGGGATGATTTTCTTGAAAGTTTTTAACTCATAATGGTCTTCAACATAAGCTAAACCATCAGAGATTTCATATTTACGTTTCATATCAAGCTCTTCAGAACGTGGATGAGCCGTTTCTATGAGTTTAACAAGACGGTCTACTTGGCTTTGTTTTGTAATATTTGTTGCAGAGTATGGTCCAAATTGGGATACAAAAATAAAAAGTGAAGCAAAGATAAATAGCCATTTTTGTTTTGCTTTTTCAAAAAGCATAAAGTAAAGTGACATAAGTGCTAACCAAAGACCAAATAGTCCAAGTAAATAACGATTGTAACTTATACCATACTCTTCTACACGGATCCAAAGTGCCATACCGAGTACAATGGTTTGTAAGAAAATGGCGAACCAAATAAGACGTTGTGTTAAGCTAGACTTTTTGAGGTAAGGACTTAAAAAAAGAAAACTTATGATGGCAACAAATGAAAAAGCCACAATAATCCAAGAAAGTGTTCCTGATGGCCAAGTCATGTTAATAAGAATTTTAGCTGTGTAAGTAAAAAGAATAATAAAGTAAACGATGGCAATGGGTGCTAAGATGTTTTTAGCAAACAGCCTTTTTATTTTTGAGTAAGGACGAACTTCTAAAAAGAGTGGATGTTTTGGAATTTGTGACAAAAAGAAGTTAATACCGAATATACCAAATATAAGAATGGCGAGTTGTCCATAACGAACAGATTGTATATCAAAATGAAAGAGCTTCTCTATGGCAAAAAGCGCAGCAGCAAGACCTCCATAAACTATAATGGAAAAGAAAATAGCTGTAATTAACCCAAAGATAATACTTTGTGCATGTTCCCAAAAGGTATCGTTATCACTTTTTCTAAAGATAAAAGGTGCCCAAAAAATCATGAAGAAAAATGCTGTGCCTAAAAGAAAATGTCTCATACCAACGCTAAAGTTTATATCTTCTATATTTTGAGGTAAGAGGTAGTAGTAAAAGGCTAGTAAAACAACACCGATTATCGGAAATATAATGGAACGCGCTAAAAGCTGAAGTGCTGGAAATAAAAGAACACCTAAAGTAGCAACAAAGGCAACCTT
>CACVAR010000333.1 GCA_902727905.1 uncultured Sulfurovum sp.
TGAACTACCACCAATACCAAGTACAACAATATGCTCAATATTTTCATCAAAGTTCTCTACATAATTTAAAATCTCAGAAATATCTTGGTCAGGAAGTTTATAGTAACCAATTGTCTCTGATTCTTTTCTAGCAGCATCAAATAAATTATCTCGTACCTCTTTTTTTACACTACTCGTGTCAAAATATAATTTAGTTTGCATTATAGACTCTCCTGTGCTTTAGCGATAAGACTATTTACACTTTCCTCATACTCTTTAGCCAACGCTTCATCCACAGATTCAAAACGTGTAACAAGTACAGGCGTAGTATTACTAGCCCTAACTAAACCCCAACCTTTTTCAAAGTTAATTCTAACACCATCAACATCAATAATATTAACTATCTTTGGAAAATCAGCTGGTGGGTTTTCAAGTAACTCTTTAACTTTATCAATCAGTAAGAACTTCTCTGCTTCAGTTGTTTCCACTTTAATCTCTTCGGTTGAAAACACCTGAGGTAAAGCATCAATCTCATCATCAAGATTGATACCATCATGAATAAGTTCTAACATTCTAAGTGTTGCATAAATAGCATCATCATAACCATAGTAACGATGTTTAAAGAAAATATGTCCACTTACTTCACAGGCTAAGTCTGCACCTGTTTCTTTCATTTTTACTTTTAAATTAGAATGTCCTGTTTTGTACATAATGGCTGTAGCACCACGTCGTTCTAACTCATCATACATTACTTGTGAACATTTTACTTCACCGATAACCGTTGGTTTATCCATCTTCATTGCATATAAAAGTGCCATTTGGTCACCTTTAATATTGTGCTTATGTGTAAGTACAGCAATTCTGTCGGCATCCCCATCATAAGCAAAAGCAATATCTTTACCATTAGCAAGTACTTTTTTTACATCGACTAAGTTTTTCTCTACTGAAGGGTCTGGATGATGATTAGGGAAAGTTCCATCTGGCTCTAGGTATAAACCTTCATAATCAAACTCTAAGTGATTGAATATTGAAGAAATAACAGTATCAACTACCCCATTTCCTCCATCAATGACCATTTTGGTTTTCATTCCTTTAAGATGCGCAAACTCTTTTAACATAAACTCAATATAAGGTGCTTTGACATCAATTTTTTGATTCACTGTATTGTCTGGAATTTCAACATCTTGATTCGCAATTATTTCATCACCTAAAGCATAAATCTCATCTCCAAAGAAAGGTGCTTTACCCACAGTAATTTTAAATCCATTATACTCTGAAGGATTATGAGAACCCGTAATCATTATAGATGCATCTGTAGTTACACCATCAAATTCTATATAGTTTGAATAATAATTAACAGGTGTTGCTACTAAGCCCATATCTAATACTTTACAACCTGCTGCATTTAAACCTGATGTCAAATAATCTTTTAATATGGGTGAATGAGAACGTGCATCATATCCAATAGAAACAACTTTAGACTTTCCTATTTTTTTACCTAAATTATAGCCTATAAGTTTTACACTTTTTTCATTTAATTCTTTTTCAAAAATTCCTCTTATATCATATTCTCTGAAAATTGATTTCTCTATCATAATTAAAACCTTTATTTAAGTTATATTTAAATTATAAGTCAATTTCAATTACACAAAGATTAAATAAATATAAATTATTATTTTTAGTAGTTTATATTAAAAATATGGTTAAAAATCCAAATTAAATTTAATAGAAACTGTTCCTTCGTTGAATTTTGGACCCTCATCAGAATCCCATCTAGTAGGCGTATAATAGTTACTATAAACAATACTTGGATGAAAAGGTCGTGAATCACTCCAACCAAAAGAGTAAGCATATTCTCCATCATTTGAACCAATACTATCAGGCTTATAGTATTCATATACAGAACCAGACACAAAAAACTTTTCATAAAGAAAAGTTTTAGCTGAAAGGGTCAAACGGTTCTGTTGTGTATTGATATTATGTTTTACTTGAGCTGATACCATAACATCATCTAAAACAATTGTTTTTGCTTTTAAATAAAGCTTTTTAGTATCACTAGCAGTCACATACTTTCCTTTCGCTGTATAGGTTACATCATCTACTTTAGTCTTATAAGAAAGTTCCCAGTTACCTTTGTCAAAATTAAATCTATCTTCACCTTCTTCTGGACTAAACTTATTATTTGCATAATTAGAATAGTTCCAAGAAAAAGTATCCATATGCCAATCACTATAACCAAATGAATAAGAAAAGTCTGGTTGATAATAAGGGTTTTCATAACTATTAATATCAAAACTACTTGTCACACCTAAAAAGTAATAAGAGTGAGGGTTAATCATAATTGTACCCTTAATGGCTTCTCTACCACTATCAGGTGTTCCAAAGTTTTTTAACATACTTGAATAAGCCAACGAATATTTAAACCAATCAGCAAAAGGTTTAAAACCTTTGGTGCTTTTTTTCTTCTCTTGACGAAAAAGTGTTAACTCATCTCCTAATTGATCACTCTCAAATAGATCCAGTTTCTCTAGTTCTGCTATCTCTTCTACTTTGCTCATAGAACTTTTATTGGCTAAACGTCTTTTTTCTGCTTCTTCTAACGCTTTTTGTTTTTTTAATAAAGCTAAACGTTTTCTCTCTTTCTCCTCTTTTTTTACCCTAGCTATTTCTTCTTCTTTTTTAATAAGCAATAATCTTTCTTGCTCTTTTTTCGCAGCCAGTTCAAGTGCAATCTTTTCTGCTTCTTTTCTTTTCTTTTCTTTTTCTATTTTTACTAATTTATTTTTTTTAGCTTCTTCCTGTTTTTTGAGAAGTGCTATAGAGGTATTAAGCTTTTTATCCTCTATAGCCAACTTCTTTTTAAAAACTACTAGCTCTTCTTTGGCAGTATTCAACTGCTGTTTATACCGATGCCTGACTTTCTCCAACTTTGCTAGCTTTATCCGTAGTTTAGCCTTCTTTTGGGCTACTTTCTTTTTGTATAGCTCAACTAGCCTTTTTTTTTGTCAGCTATTTTCTTCTTCTTTAAATAGTTCTTCATATAGGCTTTAAAAGGTTTGTACTCCTCTTTAGTAATGAGCGTATTCTTATATGGTATATGGTAATCATAATTAAATGGTCGTGTTGCCAACATAAAGTTCTCACTATTGACATCACCCTTAACAATTTTTG
>CACVAR010000334.1 GCA_902727905.1 uncultured Sulfurovum sp.
TGTTAATGCTAAAATTAAGACTTTTCAAATGCTCAAACAAAAATATCGTAATCGACGTAAACGCTATAACTTAAGGGTAAATCTGATTTGTGCATTAATCAACTTTGATAGGAATATGATGGTTTAGATGCAAGTTTTGCAAGAAGTCTAATAATAAAGTAAATCCAAAAGTTACAGTAAAAACAGATACATTAAAGGCTTTACTCCATGACCAAGGGTATATTTGTTGTTACTGTATGCAAAATTTAAAAATTCATGGTCTAACATCAGCATCTCCTTTATATCCTACAATTGAACACTATATAGCTCAAACAACGAAAGAAAGTAAAGATAATAACCTAGATACAGACTATAAAAATATGTTAGCAACTTGTCATGGTAATGATAAGAAAGACCCTGATAATAAACATTGTGATAGTAGCAGAGGTTCAGCCCCCTTTAAGTATTTAAATCCTTTAGATAAATCTTGTGAACAAGTACTAGGCTATTCTCCTGATGGTAGTATAATATGTATGGATGAGACTAATAAAAGTGATATAGAAGATGATATAGATCTTTTAAATTTAAATTTTCAGACATTAAAAGATAATAGAAAAAGTGTTATTATAGGTATTAAAAAAGTAATACAATTTAAACGAAACAAATTAAAGTCCAAATGGAATAAAGAAAAATTTAAAAAAGATGAATTAGCCAAATATACAACATTATCAAATGGAGTTTATAAACCTTTTGTTCAAGTTATAATTTATGAACTTGAGAAATTATAAACCTATGATGCTTATAGATAAGAACAATGAATAAAGATTTAGCTCAAGTATTGTCATTTAAATAAAATCCATAACTTAAAACAACCACGCTATAATAAAATATAAATAAAAAATAGTGTGGTTAAAATGTATTATAAAAGAGATTTAGAATCAAAAATAGAACGATATTTAGAAAGTTCAGAGATTATTGCCATATTTGGACCAAGACAAGTTGGTAAGACCACGCTTTTAAAAGAGTTTTATAACCGAGTAGAAAATCCTGTGTTTTTAACCTTTGAAGACATAGAGCTAAAAGTTCTTTTTGAAGAGGATATTAAGAGTTTTATAGCTCTTTATATTGACCCTTATGAACATATATTTATAGATGAGTTTCAGTATGCCAAGATGGGTGGGAAGCATCTAAAGTATATCTATGACACGACGGATAAAAAGATATTTATTTCAGGCTCTTCTGCCATGGAACTTTCTATCAACGCTGTTAAGTATTTGGTAGGAAGAGTTTTTGTTTTTAACCTTTACTCTTTTTCATTTGGAGAGTTTTTACGGGTAAAAGATGAAAACCTTTATAAACTTTACTCTAAAGCAGATGAAAATATTTCAGCTCCACTTTCTAAAAAAATATATGGCTATTTAGATGAATACATTACTTATGGTGGTTACCCCAGAGTGATTTTGAGTCAAAGTAATGAAGAGAAGAAAGAGGTATTGAAAAACCTATTGAGTATTTACCTTTTAAGAGACATTAAAGAGATAGCTAAAATAGCTGATGAAACCAAGATGTATAGACTGGTGAAAGCCCTCTCTTTACAGATAGGAAATGTAGTGGTTTACAGTGAGCTTTCTAAGTTAATAGGCATTAATACCGTGCAACTTAAAGAGTATTTGGATGTTTTTGAAAAAGCATTTTTAACTAAGACTATTAGCCCATTTTTCACCAACAAACAGTTAGAAATAGTGAAAAACCCTGAGATTTTCTTTTTTGATATGGGGCTTAGAAATGTCATCATTAAAAACTTTTCTCCTCTTGAAGACAGGGTTGACCAAGGAGCGATGTTAGAAAACTTTGTTTTTAGAGAGTTGGTTGAAAGAGATGTGAAGTATTATCGAACTAAAAATGGGGCTGAGGTTGATTTTATTGTTGATGATGCTATTCCTGTAGAGATAAAATCAAATTTAACCTCCATAAAAATTTCTAAGTCTTATCATTATTTTTTAGCCAATTATAAACCTAAGCAGGGTTATGTCTTGAATTTTAATCAAATTGGAAGTCAAGAGTTTAATAAGACAAATATTACATTTTTACCTCATTTTTTGGCACTTGGTGGAGTGACAGATGAAAACTAAAAAAGCCATTATCACAGGAGCAACAGGAGGCTTAGGTCGAAACTTAGGCGAGTTTCTCAGTAAAGAAGGTTGGGAACTTCTAGGTTTTGGACGTAATGAAAGCATAGGTCAAGAGCTACGCTATGCCTTTAAAGCTTTTGACTTAAGTAATTTAGAAGAGACCTTAGAAGCTTTTGAAGAGGCTGATATAGTCTTTCATTGTGCTGCACGTTCTTCGCCTTGGGGGAAGTATGAATTTTTTTATAAAGACAATGTACAAGCGACAGAGAATGTTTTAACAGCCATGAAAAAGTACAGTATTCCAAAGTTGGTGCATGTCTCAACACCGAGTATCTATTTTGATTTTAGCGACCAGATTAATGTACAGGAGAGCTACCGACCAAAAGCATTTGTGAATGCCTATGCCCAAACAAAATATGAAGCCGAAGAGTTGGTTTTAGCTTCTGATGTAGATGCTACCATCATACGACCTCGTGGGATTTTTGGTGAGTATGATTCGGTACTAATTCCTCGTTTAGAGAAGATAGCCAACAGAGGGGTGTTACCCCTCATAAATAAGGGGAATGCCTTGGTCGATGTTACCTATGTGGGTAATGTGGTTCATGCCATGTACCTTTGTGCCACAAAAGAGCTACCTACTAAAAGCATCTTTAACATTAGCAATGATGAACCCATAGAAATTTCAAAACTTTTTGAGATGGTAATGGTAACCTTGGGCAAAGAAGTGAGGTATAAAAACGTTGCTTATAAAACCATGATGAGGTTGGCAATAGTTTTGGAGTTTGTTGCTAAAATGGGTTTGAGTAAGGAACCGATGATAACGAAGTATGGTGTCGGGCTTATAGCTCATGATCAGACTTTAGACTTGCAGAGAGCTAAGGATGTTTTGGGGTATCGTCCGAAGTATAGTTTGGAGGAAGGGTTGGAGAGGTATAAAAGAAGTAGAGTTGATTTTGACGCAATATCATCTAAAGGTAACAAAAGTAGAGGACTAGAATTGCTATATAAGTTAGATAATATGTAAT
>CACVAR010000335.1 GCA_902727905.1 uncultured Sulfurovum sp.
GTTGACTTACTCTCCCCTGTTTGTTCCATAAGGTGTTTCATTTTTAATGACATTATAAACTCCATATTTTATTAGTGCATATTTTGTTAATGATAGTATAGATTAAAAAATAAAAATTGTCAAGTGTTACGCTACACTTTTAAACTAATTTGTTTTATAAAGCTATTTGGCTATAATTTTTGACAATTAAATTGAAATGGACTATCTCATGAAAAAAATCTTACCTTTCCTCCTTTCAGCCATCATAAGCACACAAGCCCAAGTACTTGATGCCATTGCCATTGATGTTGAAGGAGAAGCAATTACAACTTTAGAAATACAAGCTGTACAACAAAAACTCAAAATGTCTAAACAAGCTGCTGTTGAAACGCTTATTAAGGATAGACTAGAAAAATCAGCCATTAAAAAAGCTGGTATTGTAATCTCTCAACAGGAAATACAAG
The DNA here is from genome assembly GCA_902727905.1 of uncultured Sulfurovum sp. Lineage (GTDB taxonomy): Bacteria > Campylobacterota > Campylobacteria > Campylobacterales > Sulfurovaceae > UBA1140. The sequence goes on from CACVAR010000335.1 coordinate 444, forward strand.
CAAAAGTAAATCAAATAGCTGCTTCAAAAGGTCTCACAGAACAAAGAATGAAACAACTTCTTGTTGAAAAAGGCTTAACCTGGGAAACATACATTGAACAACTAACAAAAGAGATGAAAAAAGAGCATTTTTTTCAAGAAGTAATCTTGTCAACCATTGATAGACCCAGTGATGACGAATTAGAAGAGTATTATAATGCTCATCCCCAAGACTTTGCAAATGCTCCTAGACAAATGAGTTTAGTAGCTTATAAGAGTGACTCCCCTATGTCATTAAAACAAGCCATTTCTAATCCTATGCAACCAACAGAAGGTGTAAATAAACAAAACATCTTGGCTTCATCCAATGAAATGAGTCCAGAGCTTCTACAACTTATAGATTCTACAGCCATTAACTCATTTACTAAACCTGTTAACACAGGAAAAGGATATATCTCTTACTATGTAAAGTCAAAAGGTTCAGGACAAGGTGGTTTTGCAGCTGTTAAAAATGCTGTAGCAGCCAAATGGGTACAAGAACAGCGAGTTCAAGCAGGAAAAGACTTTCTAAACAAACTAAAATCAAACGCGAAAATTCGTGTTATACGTCTATAATAAAGGTACTAATATATGGGATTAAAAGCAGATAGCTGGATACGAGAAAAATCAATTAATGAAGAGATGATAAGCCCTTTTTGTGAAGCATTAAAAGGAGAAGGTGTTGTCTCTTATGGTCTTAGTTCTTACGGCTACGACATTAGAGTGAGTGATGAATTTAAAATCTTTACGAACATCAATGCAGAAGTAGTTGACCCAAAAGATTTTAATGACAACAATGTTGTTGACTTTAAAGGGGATGTATGTATTGTTCCTCCAAACTCTTTTGCTTTAGCACGTACTATTGAGTACTTTAAGATGCCCACAGATACCTTAGCTATCTGTTTAGGTAAAAGTACTTATGCACGTTGTGGAATCATTGTTAATGTTACGCCTTTTGAACCAGGATTTGAAGGACATATCACCATTGAGATTTCAAATACCACCCCTCTTCCTGCTAAAATATATGCCAACGAAGGTATAGCTCAGGTCTTATTTCTACAAGGTGATGAACAATGTGAAACTACCTACTCTGATAGAAAAGGAAAATACCAAAGTCAGACAGGTATTACTTTACCTCGTATTCTTAAAGAATCTTAAGGTCACTTAAGGTTATTAGAATATAATAATCTGTAACAAATTTATTAAAAGGAAGTGCCATGGGTTTTTTTGATTTTGTATCAGACGCAGGTAAAAAATTATTGGGTAAGGGTGACGATGCTGCTAGTATTAAAGAAGAAATAGAAAGCAGTTTTGAAAATTTACCAGTAGATGGATTAGTAGTAAATGTAGAAAATGAGCTTGTAACCTTAGCTGGTATTGCACAAGACTATCCTACTAGGGAAAAAGCAATCTTAATTGCTGGGAATGTCGAAGGTATCGCACAAGTAAATGCTGAGCAACTTGTAACCTTAGAACAAATATCAGAGGAAAATGTACGTGATATTCCAGAAGAGATTTTTTACAGCATAGTAAAAGGTGATACTTTATGGGCAATTGCGACTAAGTTTTATGATGATGGAAGTAAATACACCCACATCGTAGATGCAAATATAGAAGTTATTAAAGATGCTGACCTTATTTATCCTGGTCAATCAATTAGAATCCCTGAAGTTCTTGCATAGTAAAAGTTCTTCATAGTATTTAGATTTCAAATGCCTATTTAGGCATTTTTATCTAACTCGACATCAATAGCCAGTGCTTCAACCTCTCCATCTACTTCTTTACGAATCTCAACATCTTTAACACCAACGTATTTTTGAACCACCTTAATAATTTCAGCCTTCATCTCATCCATAAATGGATAACCATTGGTTCTATCTCTATCTGACATAATGGCAATAGTCAATCTATCCTTAGCAACAGTTGCACTTTTTTTATTTTCAAAAAATCCAAACATTATTTAAATATCCCTGTTATCTTTTTAAATAAACCAGCATCGGAGACTTCAATATCTTTCATGTCAACTTTTTGACCACAGAGGCGACCTGATATACGATCATAAGCTTGACCAGCTATAGACTTTTTATCTAAAATAACTGGTTTTCCTTGATTAGAAGCATCAATAACACCCTTATCTTCTGGAATTTTTCCAAGTAATTTAATATTTAAAATTTCTAAAATATCATCACTCTTCAACATCTCTCCACTCTCTACCATATCTGCAACAATACGATTAATAACCAAATATTTAGCAACATCGTCACCTGCTTTTACTTTAGCTGATTTTGAATCTAAAATGCCAATGGCTCTGTCAGCATCTCTAATAGAAGAAACTTCTGGGTTCACAACAACAATAGCTGCATCTGCAAACTCAATAGTATGTTCATAACCACTCTCAATTCCAGCTGGTGCATCTAAAATAACAAAATCGAAGCTTTCTCGTAATTCACTAACCAGTTTTTCAACTTTGTCAGAATCTAATACAGATTTATCTTTGGTTTGGGATGCAGCTAAGAAGTGTAAATTCTCATTTACCTTACTCTTGATTAATGCTTGTTTTAAGTTTGCTTCACCATCCATGACTTGAACCATGTCATAAACAACACGATTTTCTAAACCTAAAATCATGTCTAGATTTCGTTGACCAATATCAAAATCTACTACCACACACTTTTTATTATTGATAGCAATACCAAGACCAAGGTTTGCTGTAGCTGTTGTTTTACCAACACCACCTTTTCCACTAATTACTGCAATTACAATGCCCAATTTATCTCCTTCTTCAATACTGGCGTAATGATTATTTCATTATTTTTTAATTCTACTCTATTTAATCGGTCTTCTAATAAATTATTGTCAACTTCTACATCGTGAAAAACAATATTTGCTTTTGGTGAAGCTGTTAACATCATAAAGTTACCATTACAACGAATAGCACCCTCAACTACTTGTGTAATAATTAAATTACCAGATGTTTTAATAGTAGCACCACTGTTGACTCGATTTAAAAGTAATAAGTCACCTTTAATGTTGACTTCTCGCCCACTTCTTATCATCTCATCTAGTACTGTCAAATTATTTTGTAATTGATTCTCTAACTTATGTAATTCGTCCTTTGCCATTTGTTCTGAAAACTTAGCATCAGCATTTTCAATACTTAGCTCTTCTTCTAATGCTTTTCGTGTTCGACCTTTTGGTAAGACAACATTATTCAAATACTTTAAATTTTTCTTTTCTAAATATTGACGAATATTATCAGAAAGCTCACCCTCTATAACAATTAAGTGATCTTTAAATAGCGTATAATTACTCTCAAAAAAATTTATAAATTGTAGTTCGTCACCAACAGTTGTTTCAAATACTTTAAGTGAATATTGTTTACTTTTCAAAAACGTTCCTACTGTTATAATTTATTAAAACCTTTATATGAGTTTAGCTGTTTTTCCATTAATTAATGGTTTAAAGAATCCTATAACAGTTCTTTTTTAGACTTTTATAATAAATAAATAGTCATAATCTAGCATGTATAAACTAATGCAACCTCTAAAGGTTTTTAAAACATTACTAATCTTAATACTACTCATTGGCATGAGTTACGTTGGATTTATGACCTATGAAGAAGCTAAACAGTATGAAGACTATACAAGTAAGCTTGCTTCTGTAGGTGATGCTAATAGCTTAGCCCATGAACGTATAGATGAATTGACTGAAATTATTTCTCTTGGATTGGTTAAAAATGAAAGTAAAAATGCATTAGAACAACTAAGGACTAAGCAATCCGATGCTAAAACTCAAAGTAAACAATATCTATATTACTTTATCCTACTTCTTAGTATTTTAATCATTTTTACTTTTACTTGTACCATTAGAGTAGCAGCTATGTCTCTTAGCGCTGCTACCTTTGTCTCACTTATTTATGGTCTTATCAATCCTATTTTAATGGTAACCATACAAAAGGAAATAGAATATTTAGGTAATGTTATTTTATCTTTTGAATCAAAAGGGATTATTGGTTCAATTATAAAACTTTATGAGAGTGGTGAGCTTGTAGTCGCCTTCACCATTTTACTCTTCTCCATTCTTCTTCCTGTCGCAAAAAGCTTTACCCTCACTTTTATGCTCATCTTCCATCAAAGTCCTTGGAATAAGAAACTGATTGCATTCTTTAAACACATTGGGAAATGGTCAATGCTAGATGTATTTGTTGTCTCAACCTTCTTAGTCTACTTTACAAGTGATTCTGGAGGTATTAGTCAAGCAGAAATCCAAGTTGGACTCTACTTCTTTTTAATTTATGTCATATTGTCTATGGTAACAGCTATCTTGACATTAAAACTTTTGGAGAAATTTCAATCTAATGAAACTATATCACCATCTTTACATCCTTATGATCTGAAAAAGCTTTAAATATCGCATCTCTATCAGCTTGCGATGCTACTTTACAAGTCATATTTAAAGAGTGGAACTTACCCTTACTAGAGGTGTTCCCTCCTTTAGTTTTATAAGCTCTCTCCCCCACAATATCAAAAATACAAGCTTCTAACTTTCCTTTATCTGTTCCAATTACTTTATATCCCCACTCACAAGGGTATTCAATATCTGGTCTTTCACAAGAATTACCGTCTAAAATCACCTGACTTACCTCCTGATTTTTCTTCTAATTGTATGTCTCTTATTATCATACCTTTATCTATGGCTTTTAACATATCATAAATAGTAAGTAATCCTAGACTAACACCCGTTAAAGCTTCCATCTCCACACCAGTTTGTCCTTTTAACTTAACTGTTAAAGTTAGTTTAAAACCAGGAAGCGCTTCAAGCTCTTCAACATCCGTTTTAATTGAAGACAACATTAGAGGATGACACATAGGAATTAAAGAGCTTGTCTGTTTAGCTCCTTGTATCGCAGCAATAACTGCTGTTTGGAGTACTGGTCCTTTTTTCGCTGTATTCCCTACAACAGCATCATAAGCCTCTTGTGTTACTTCAATTATCCCTGAGGCAATGGCTACTCGTGTTGTTTCAGTTTTATCTGAAACATCTACCATTTTGGGTTTATTATTTTCGTCTAAATGTGTTAGGTTCATTGTATACCTTAATTAAAAAATTAATAGATTTTAGCCAAAATTATATTTTTTACAAAACCAAATATTATATTAACTACTATATATAATATATAAATTTAACTATTTTTTAAAAATAAAAAATAATTTTTTAACATTATTTTAAATAATTTATGTTATTATTTTACACATCTAACTGAAACAATCGGAGAGTATAAAAATGAAACACATTCTATTAACAATCATGATTATAGTATTTTATGGTTGTAGTTCAAAAGATGACTATATACTTTTTAACCAAGTGGAAAAAAGTCAGAATAACCAAATTTTAAAACCATTGAACATTGAATTTGAATATAGAATTTTACCTCATGATAGAATTTCACTTATTGTATATAAACATCCTGAACTAAGTACAACAAGTATTGAAAATATGCAAGAAGAAAAAGGTCTTTTAGTTAATTCAAAAGGCTTTTTACGTTTGCCCTTAATTCATAAAATTAAAATTTCTGGACTTACACAAACAGAGGCAGAAGAAAAAATCTCTAATGCCTATAGAACCTATCTAAAACATCCAGATGTTCAACTTGAAGTTCTCAATAAAAGAGCCTATGTAATAGGCGAAGTTCGTAGAGCTGGAGAAATAGAACTTAAGAATGAGCGTTTAAGTCTTTTACAAGTTCTTGCATTAGCTGGTGATTTAACAGATGGAGCTAATAGAAAGTCAATTCTTGTATTTAAAAGTGGTGATACAAAAAAAGTTCGTGCCAGTGTAGTGGACTTAACAAATTCAAAGTCTCTAATAACGGCTAATTTAATGATAGAACCAAATGACATTGTATATGTTATGCCAAATGATATGAAAGTATTCAATAATAAAATTAGTGAAATAGCTCCTATATTTAACCTAATAGGAAGTGTATTGAACCCATTCTTAACACTTAAAATTTTATCTGACCAATAACAAAGATACAAAATTATGAAAATAGATATTACAAAAGAAACTAACAGTCACTTAACTTTCAGAGAAACACTCAATATACTAAAAGCACACAAATGGTTAATACTGCTTACCACTTCTATTTTCATCTCTATTAGCTATATATATATCTACTTTAAAGAACCTATATATCTTTCATATTCCATTATTAAAGTTAAGTCTAGTGCAAAAGAGCCATCAAAAGACCTTATTAATAGCAAAATTTCTGGTCTAATTACAAAAAATGTTCTTGAAGAAATTTCACTTTTAAAGACATATAAAGTTAATAAGCAGTCACTGGATAGTATAAACTTTACAACAAAATATTATAAAGATCTTAATAATTATAAAAGAACTGAAATTTTTGGGAATACAGTAGCAATTGATATTAGCGATATTCAGATATACAATACAGAAATCATAGGTAAAGTACTTACTTTAACTCCTACACAAGATGGCGATGGCTATACTCTTAGCTATCAAATTCCATATCAAGACAAAATCAAACAATATTTATTTGGTCTTGATATATTTAAGTTTAAAACTCTAACAAATAATAACTATGGGAAAAATATTCAAAATAATTTTTTTAAATTAAAAATAAATAAAAAGTTTAACTTCTCATATCCAATTCATTTTATCCTAAATGGTGGAAACCGTGATATTTTTGAAAAAATTATATATAATAAACTTAATATAACCCAACTCGAAAAAGACACTTCTCTAATTAAAATTTCTTATGAAGATACAATTCCACAAAGAGCGACTCTTTACGTAGATGCTTTAACCAAAAGTTTTATTGACTATAGTATAGAAAGCAAAAATAACCATAATAGTAAAACACTAAATTTCATTATTAAAGAATTAAAAAATATTAAACAAGAACTAAAAGACTCTGAAAAAAACCTTGAATTACATCAAATTTCAAAAAATATTGTAAGACCATCAGAAGAAGGTGCTCTATATATTAAAAATTTAAGTACTATAGAAATTAAAATTTCTGAAAATAAACTTAGAAAGAAACTTATAAAGAATTTAATTTCATTTATACAAAACAACTATAATCTAGATGCCATTGCCCCTTCTATTTCTAAGTTAAATGATAGTAATACTTTAGCATTAATTACAAAATTACAAAATAATCAAATTAGAGAAGAGGAATTAAAACTAGAATACACTAATGAATATCCTGAATTAAAAAATATACATAAAAAAATTTCTAAAATAAGAAATCAAATTGAATACAATTTAAAAAGCTTACATACAAACATTGAATATGAAAATATCAATCTTTTAGAACGAAAAAAAACTTTTGAAGAAAATATGAGAGAACTACCTTCTAAAGAAAGAGAACTCGTTAATATTACCCGAAACTATGAAGTAAAATCTAAAATGTATGAATATCTACTAAAGAAACAAGCAGAAAACAATATCCTTCAATTGTCTACTTTTTCAGACTATCAAATTATTGATAATGCTTATAACACAAATAAACCAGTTAAACCAAAACGTTTATTAATTTTAATTTTAAATATCTTTCTCGGTTTATTATTAGGTTTTTTACTTGCATTTCTAAAACACTCACGAAATGTTTATATCCATAATAAAAGAGATATTGAGAAAATGACTTCACTTCAAATTTATGGAACTATTCCTTATTACAAACAAAAGAAAAATACAATTAGCCTAAATCAAACAGTAAAATCTCCATTTTCTGAAGCCTTCAGAAATTTAAGAACCAATCTACAGTTTACCAATCAAGCGAACAATAGTACCTCCATCTTAATCACCTCAACCATTGCTTCAGAGGGGAAAAGTACTACGGCTGCAAACTTAGCAACCATTTTAGAAATGGCTAAATATAGAACTATTATTGTCAATTTTGATTTAAGAAAACCAGCGCTTCATAAATTTTTTAATGTTGTAAATGATAAAGGTATAAGTACCTATTTATCAGGTCAACATTCAATCAATGAGATTATTGAGCCTACTGAATTTGCCAATTTAGACATAATTCCTTCAGGCCCTATTCCATCTAATCCTTCTGAACTTATTTTAGCTAAAGAACTTCCTCTACTATTTAAAGAACTAAAAAAACGTTATGAATACATAATTATTGATACTGCTCCAATCGGAATCATTAGTGACACAAAAACACTAATGCAATTTAGCGACCTCAATCTTATCATTATACGTGAAAATTATGCAAAAAAAGAGTTTATAGTGACACTAGAAGAGATGATTAGCAAACATGATTTTAAAAAAATCGGACTTATATTAAATGCATCAAAAGAACAAGGTGGAGAGTATGGTTATGGTTACAGTTATGAGTATAAATAATGTTTTTTTCTTCTCTTTTTAAAAAATCATCTGCAACAACAATAAACCCTTTTAAGGTTGACATCCATTCTCATTTACTTCCAGGGATTGATGATGGTGCTCAAACCTTAAAAGAATCAATAGCATTAATTAAACAGTTTCACCTATTAGGTTACAGTAAACTCATCACTACCCCACATATTATTAGTGATTACTACCCCAATACAAGAGAAATAATCACTGAAAAACTTGATATTGTTAAAAAAGCACTTGAGGAAGAAGAAATCAATATATCGATTGAGGCTGGAGCAGAATATTATGTTGATATGAGCTTTTTTAATTTGATTGAAGATCGTAACCTATTAACTTTTATGAAGCATTATGTCTTGTTTGAGACAAATTATACAAGTAAACCCATAATTTTAGAAGAAATAATTCGTAACTTACTTCAAAAAGGTTATATTCCTGTTTTAGCTCATCCTGAACGTTATAGTTATCTTCATTATGATATTAGAGCGTATAAGCATTTAAAAGCTCAAGGAGTTCTCTTTCAAATTAATGCAAGATCACTTTATAATAACTCCAAACCTACCTCTAATATGGCACTTCAATTAATTAAACATGGTCTTGTTGACTTTATTGGTAGTGATGCACATAGAATGAGAGATATTAGACGACTTGAATCTTTTTTAAAAAGTAGAACATGTCAAAAAATGATTAAACTTAACAATATAAAAAATAATTTTTAAATTTCTAAAGGAAATTAATGCAATACAATAAAACAAAAACAGACTTATTAAAAAACCCAAAAACATGGGTCGTCACTGGAGTAGCAGGCTTCATTGGCTCAAACTTAGCTGAAGCACTTTTAAAGTTAGATCAAAAAGTTATTGCTTTAGATAATTTTTCCACAGGACATAAACATAACTTAGAACACATTCAATCATCTGTTAGTCCTAAACAATGGGAAAACTTTCACTTTACCCAAGGAGACATCACTGACTTTGAAACCTGTAAAAATATTACGAAAGATGTAGATATTATTCTTCATCAAGCAGCACTAGGTTCGGTACCACGCTCCATAGACAACCCCATTCTTAGCAATCATAATAATGTAAGTGGTTTTCTAAATATGCTAACTGCTGCAAAAGAAAATGGCGTCAAACGTTTTGTATTTGCTTCATCCTCTTCTGTTTATGGTGACTCTCAAGAGCTTCCTAAAGTTGAAGCGAGAACAGGTAACTTACTCTCTCCTTATGCTGTGACTAAATATGTGAATGAACTTTACATGGGAGTTTTTGAAAAATGTTATGGTATGGAAACGATTGGACTACGTTATTTTAATGTTTTTGGAAAACGTCAAGATCCCAATGGAGCTTATGCAGCTGTTATGCCCAAATGGATTGGACAAATACTCAACGGTGAAGATCTATTTATTAATGGAGATGGAGAAACATCTAGAGATTTTACGTATATTCAAAATGTTGTCCAAGCAAATATTTTGGCTGGAACAACAACCAATTCAGAAGCTTTTGGTCAAGCATTTAACACGGCAATTGGAGGAAGAGAAACCCTCAACAACCTTTATGCGTCAATCAAAAAAGGAATTAATTCACATCTCCCCAAACTTGACATTAAAGATCCAATTTACAGAGATTTTAGAGCTGGTGACATTCGCCACTCTAATGCCAATATTGATAAAATGAAAATGCTATTAGGTTATGAACCTACTCATACTTTAGAGAGTGGTCTACAAGAATCTATAGCATGGTACATAGATGATATTAAAGGAAATAAATAATGAATAAAATAGCAGTAATAGGCTTAGGCTACGTAGGCTTACCATTGGCTCATGCATTTTCAGAGAAATATAAAGTCGTTGGGTTTGACATAGCACAATGGAGAATAGATGAGCTAAGGGCAGGAGTAGATAGAACATTAGAGCTAAACGAGGAACAAGTAAATGAAGCCATTAAAAATAATATGGAATTTACAAATGTCTTAGAAGATATAGCTGATTGTAATATCTATATCGTTACGGTTCCTACCCCAATTGATAAACATAAAAAACCAGATTTAACCCCTCTTCTCAAAGCCTCTGAGTCTATTGGAAAAGTACTTAAAAAAGATGATATTGTTATTTATGAATCAACTGTCTATCCTGGAGCTACAGAAGAAGATTGTGTTCCCATTTTAGAAAAAGTATCAGGACTTAAATTTAATGAAGACTTTTACTGTGGATATTCTCCTGAACGTATTAATCCAGGAGACAAAGAACACACTGTAACTAAAATTTTAAAAGTAACAGCTGGAAGTACTCCTGAAATTGGTCAAAAAGTAGATGAACTTTATGCTTCTATTATTACAGCAGGAACCCATTTAGCACCAACGATTAAAGTTGCAGAAGCTGCAAAAGTTATTGAAAACTCTCAAAGAGATATTAACATTGCTTTTGTTAATGAACTTTCCATGATTTTTAATAGGCTTAATATTGATACCAATGCTGTACTCGAAGCAGCAGGAACAAAATGGAACTTTTTACCCTTTAAGCCAGGACTTGTTGGTGGACACTGTATAGGTGTTGACCCTTACTACCTAACACACAAAGCTCAAGAAGTAGGCTATAACCCAGAAATCATTTTAGCTGGTAGAAGACTCAATGACAACATGGGTATTTATGTAGCCAACCAAGTCATAAAATTAATGATTAAAAAAGGAAAAAAAATAGAGGGAAGTAGAGTACTTGTACTAGGAATCACTTTTAAAGAAAATTGTCCAGATATTCGTAATTCTAGAGTTATAGATGTTATTCGTGAACTTCAGGACTTTGGTTGTGATATTGATGTTAGTGACTATTGGGCTGATAGAGAAGAGGTACAACGTGAGTATAAGCTTGAACTTAAAAACAATATAGATATCGAGAGTTATGATGCTGTTATTTTAGCTGTTGCCCATAATAAATATAAAAACTTAGATTTAAAATCAGATGAAACACATGTTGTATTTGACATTAAATCTATCTTATCAGAAAGTGATGGACAACTTTAATTTATTGAGGTTTTTACTTTTTTTGTAGATAAAGTATAATCTACTACTTTATCTATAATTACTAACATTTTTTTAGCTAAACTTCCTCTATCATAGTCATTTGCTAACTTTACACAACCTTGTTGACAAGCTAAATAGTTCTTCTTCTCTTTTAATGCTGTAAGTTTTAAAAGAAAGTCATCGGTATCCTCAGGTAAAAAGCACATACCCGCATTGTATTTCTCTAAAAGATTCTGAGCTTCACCCCTGACACCCAATAGAGTAGGCTTACCCATTGCTGATGCTTCAAAAATTTTAGAGGGGATGACTTCTTTAAAATTATCTCTATTTTTTAAGGGTGCTAATGAAACATCGCAAATAGAAAGATACCGTGGAACTTCCTCTTTAACAACAGGATTTAAAAATGTTACATTTTCTAATGCTAACTTATTTGTAAGAGTTACTATCTCCTTTTTAATAGCCCCATCACCAATAAATAAAAAATGAATTTCCTTATCAACTACTTTGGCTATAGACTTAACAATGAAATCCAAACTATGTGCCATTCCATGTGTTCCGATATAGCCAACTATAAATTTATTATTAAGCTTTAACTCCATCAGTAAATATTCATCCTTAGGACGAATATTAAACAACTTATTATTTGCTCCATTTGTTATAACAGAAATTTTATCTTTATTAATCCCCCGTGAAATCAAATTTTTTTTAAAAGCATTTGTTACAACAATAACATGTTCAGCATCCCTATAAAGTCCTAACTCTATTTTTTCTAAGAAACGTAAAACTTTTTCATGCTTCATCGCACCAACAGTTTTCAAACTTTCCGGCCAAATATCTCGTAGTTCAAATATCCATGGCTTACTTTTAATTTTGGAAATTCCCCAAGCACTCCAAGTCGTAAAAAACTGTGGTGATGTTGCAATAATAAGATCAAACTTTTGAAATATGCCCACAAAAAATGCCATAAGTGCATAACTTGAATAGTCTAATATACGTTTTGTAAAACCTTTGTTTTCAGTCATATAACTCCAAACACGTATCACCTTGACTCCATCGATAAACTCTTCTTGATATAATTTATTTTTATATCCTGCGTAAGTCTTTCCATGTGGAAAATTTGGATTACAAGTTAAGACAATCACCTCATAACCTAATGTAACCCAATATTTGCAATGCTCATATGTTCTGGTCGCTGGAGCATTGACTTCAGGTGGAAAATTATCTGTTAAAAATAGTATTTTCATAATTACACAATCTTATTTAAATTTTAAAGTTAACTATACTTCATTTAATTATAACATAATTTTTATAAAATAATTTTTTTAAATACTTTAAAACAGTTTATTTAAATTTTTAAATATTATTTATTATTAAAAAAAAACTATTTTTTCTGTACAATTATGAAATAAATCAAAATTAAAGGTTTAACCAAATGATTACAAAAAATAATATTTTTATAAAATTATTTATAATTTTATTTTTACCAATTATCTTATATGCTAATATTAGTGGTATTGTTTTTCAAGATATACCCGTCAATCCTCAAACTTTAAATACTTATGGTATTAAAGATTCAAATGAACTTGGCGTAAAAGGAATTACTGTTACTGCATATCCAGAAAATATTTCAACAACAACAGATAGTAATGGTTCTTGGTCTTTGAATACATCAAAGGATTCAAGAATAGAATTCTCAAACTTTCCATCATATCTTAAAGAAAGTTCACATGGAGGCATCAATAACTCTTCAGTTCAATTTGTTACCAATAACAGCACAAATATTACATTTGGACTACATGACCCTAATGACTATTCACATACAAAGAATCCACTTTATGTTAATAATATTCAACAAAATGGTACTCATATAGGTAGTAATTTACTTGCACTACATTCTGTCCATTATCAATCTAAAGGATTGAACTCAGACTATGAAGATAATAATAGTAATCAAGGTATAGGTGAAAGCCCTCTTCTAAACATAAATAATAGTCTCTACCTTGATGATATTGGTTCAGTTTGGGGTAAAGCTTATCAAAAAAATAAAAAACGTCTTTTTGTGTCAAGTATGCTGCAGAGACATATTGGTCTAGCCAATACACTTTCAGATATATATGTTATTGATTATTCTAGTGGTAAACAAGATCAGTTACTAGGACATTTTTCACTTCAGGGGAAAACCCCTAATAATCTTGGTGCAATTCCTATTGATTTAGGTACAATAAATAGAGAAATATCAAGTGGTTCAAACTATCAACTATCAGATAATCCATTAATACCAAATATTGATTTTGATGCTTACTCTAAAGTGGGGAAAGTATCCTATGGTGGAATCGATGTTGATCATAATGAAAATACTTTATGGCTAATCAACCTCAAACAAAAAGGCTTAATATCAATTGATGTAAGTGGAGACTTCAATTCTTTATCAACTGCAAAAACAAATCAATATCTTATTGAAAGTCTTCCTAATGTCCCAGTATGTACCAATGGTCAATTAAGACCTTGGGGTTTAAAAATTCACAAAGATAAAGGTTATATCGGTCTTATTTGTGATGGAAGTACAACAAACCCTGATAATCCTTATAGGTCAAGAAATGATTTACACGCTTATATTATATCATTTAACCTAAATACTCCTCAACTTGGCTTTACAAATATATTAAATTTCAAACTAAACTATCCACGGCAACTTAGACGCTGGTATGCATGGGAAGACAACTATGTAGATACAACTAGGGCTTATAATGGTCAAATTTATAGTCAACCTATCTTAAGTGATATTGAATTTGATGAAAAGGGGAACATGTACCTTGCCTTTATGGATCGATATGCAACACAAATTAGAACAGGTAATTTAAAAGCTATCTTAAATACAACTGAATTAGAAGCCACTCATGTATATGGAGATATACTCAAGGCTTGTAACAATAATGGCGTATATGAAATAGAAGGTACAGGTAACTGTTTTCAGACACTCCGTGCAAATAAAATTAGTCTAGGTATATCTGAATTTTTCAATGATATAGATGGAGGACGAAATAGAGAATCTTCACTTGGTTCTTTAGCACTATTAGTAGGAAGTAACCAAATACTTAACACGATGGTTGACCCTCATCCAGAAGAAACATCTGGTACTAATAACAATACTTATTGGTTTACACAGGGTGTACACACATTAAGTACAACTAATGGTTCAATAGAAAATTGGTATTCTCATGCCTACACACTAGGAAATGGTCTTAATGCTAAGGGAAATGGACTTGGAGATATTGAACTTATTACAAAAGCTGCACCAATTGAAATTGGAGACAGAATTTGGTTTGACTCTAATTCCAATGGAATTCAAGATAGCGATGAGGAAGGTATTGAGGATGTCAATATCTCTCTATTATGTGATAATACTATTGTAGCCATAGCACAAACAAATAATATGGGTACCTATATTTTTTCAAATGATCCACATACTACCTCAACAAAGAGTCATATTTATAATATTTCTCATCTAACAGAAAATAATAATAATAATTGTTATATTCATATCCCTAATACAAATGGTAAAAATAAACAAGTTCAATTAAATACAAAAATAATGACTAAAAATAATCTAGGTGAAGGAATAAATAAAAATTTAAATGATAGTAATGGTATTATTGATAATAATCACTCAAAAATTATACTACTCCCCTCAGATATTCCAATAGCTGGATATAACAATCATAGTCTTGATATAGGGTTCCAACCCCAAATACTTTATACACTAGGAGATACGGTATGGCTAGATAGTAATAAAGATGGTCTATTTGATAGCAATGAATCAACGGTATCTGGAGTAACTGTCTCTCTCTTTACCAATGCATCTTGTACAGGAACAGCCACC
>CACVAR010000336.1 GCA_902727905.1 uncultured Sulfurovum sp.
CTTTTATGTCTTCATACCCAATAATGTCATCCATAGAACCTTTTATCTCTTTAGGTCGGTAAACTTTAAATTTATCGCCCCCTCCAAGCATCATCATTCCAGAACTTTTTAACAAAAACAAAATAAGCCCAATAAATATTAAGTCTAAAGCATGATCCGAAATAAAACTCAAAATCACAAAGTCAGCCGTAGTCTTCTCTTTTTTCAACCATTGGTAGTTAACATTTGCTTTTATTAACTCTTTTTCAATACTACGGGTAATACTATAAATGGGTAAATTTTTAATCTCTTTACTTAAATTTCCCTCTTGAAAAATAACATCCACAACAAGTTCATTATCCACTATCAAATAAACTTTATCAGCCCCTAGTAAATCACCTAAAGCAGAGTTATTAGACTCAAAATACTTCACCTCTTCTAAATTCTTAGAGATTTTTTGAAGCTCTGTCTCTTCTTGATTCATTTTAGCAATAGAAGAAAAAGTAAAAATACTCATATCTATAATAAGAAGTAACATAATCCCCATCATCACTTTCTGTTTAGTAGGAATATTCTGAGTTGCAGGAGCAGACTCTTTTAGTTTCTTTTCTACTTTTTTGTAAAGTTCTGAATTTTTTATTTTTTCTATTAGTTTTTTTAGCCAGTCGCTCATATAGTTTTATTCTCCTCATCTGAATATGACATTTTATTTTAATTTTTTACTAACGACATTAAAGTAGGATATAAAGTTTTTTGACTTTTTAAAATTTATTTTTTGTTAAACATTAATAGTTTCCATCATGCTTAATAGTTAAACTATGAATTATCATCCAAAACTTTCTCTCAGTTTTTTATCTAAATTATTTATATTCATTTTTGAACGACAATGTGACATATCCAACTTACTTAAACTTATATCTTTAACCATTACTAATAATGAAACTATCTTTAAAAACTCTAAACTATGTTCAATTTTTTTATCAATTATAATTATATCTTTTGAATGAGCAATAGTATTTCTAAGATTATAAATATAATTATTTAAAGACTTATAGATTTTGTTGTTTAATGGTAAAAATGACTTTATATCTGATATCTCTATCATTTCTTTCAAACGAGTCCTAAAGTTTGGTTGATAATTATATTGTAAGGATTGTATAATTTTTAAAGTATCTTTCTCATTTAAACAAGTCTCTAAACTTTTAAATAAATCATTCAAGTATTCATTATATTCTTCTTGTTTAGCTTCATCAATTACATAATTACGTCGGTGGTAAGCTTCTAAAGCACTTATTAATTGAAATAAGTCTGAATAGATATTTAGTCGACTACCTTTATTGGTAATTACATTTAGAAAAGCTGTAAACTCATTAATATTTTTATCATAATTATTTATCCATTGATTTAAAATTTTAATAAAATTTTCTTTAATATCTTTATATTCAAATAAATAATCTATGTGAATTTTATCTTCATAAATATATTCATCTTGTTGAAACAGTACCTCTATCCTATTTGGGATATCAAGAGGTAAGTCTTTTTGCTTCTGCTCAATAATAAATTCTTCTATAAAAACATTTTTATGTGAATAAAATGAAACTATTTCAAAAAAATTTTTTAATTTTTTTATAAGTTGTATATACTCCTGAAAAGTAAAAAAATTAGGTTTTCCAACTAATAAATAGTTTTTTAACTGATATCTAACCTCTCCCCCTCTAGCTCCTAATTGAGTATTCCATGAGTTTTGAACAAAAAAACCAATCTCATCTTTTTCTGCAACATCTTTAACTTTTGCATTGTGAACTATTATATTTTCTACTATAAAAATATCTTCTCTAGGACTCTCTATATCCCTTTTTTCTATTAAATTAAACCATCCTTCTAAATGAGAATATCTCACTAAAACATGATTTAATGGCTGCGTAACATCTATCCATCCACCATAGCATATATACTCTATTGAATATATTAATTCATGTATCTTACAAGCCAAGCTAGTTTTTGATAAAAGATTTTTAAATTGAAGATTATATAAAGTACAAGGCTTTCCTTGCGAAGTATGTCCGTATAATATCTCTATTTTTTTATTTTGTATTTCATCATAATTGACATTCGTATTTAAGTCCAACAAGTAACTAATAGTACCTCCATCATTAGGATTAAATACTATTTGACATTCTTTAGGATTAATAGGATTTTTATTTTCATCAAAATCCTTCCAAAAAAAAGCTTTATGGTCTAATTTTGTCATTAAAAATTAAGCTTTTAAATTTAAAGGATTTTGACCATTATTCATAAGGTTTATAAGTGTTCGTAGTGCTTCATTTACAGATTTCGCATCAGGGAAAAATTTCATCACATCTGTATCTAATTTAACAATATTAACACCCTCTTTATAAGCTTCTGCATACTTCCCTCGAATACCATTACTAAAATCATACTCTTCTAACATTTCATCTTTTTGATTCATATTAATACTCCTCATAAAATTTTTGTTCATGCTTAGACGCTTTCCGTGCTGAGATAATACGTAAAAACTCTCTTCTCTCAACATGAATAACAACTAAAGTTTTAAACTCTTTTGACTTACCAATTAAAATAAGCCTATCTTCATCTTCACTATGTGATGGGTCATCAATGGTAATTGAAAGTTCATCAGCAAAAGCAGTTGATGCCTCTTCAAATGTTATACCATGCTTTCGCTTATTAATCTTCGCTTTTTTCTCATCCCATTCAAACTTTAATCCCACATGCTATCCTTCCATTATATCAAAATATTTCATTTCTTCTATCTACAAGATTCTCTTAAGTAAAAAGTTTTAAGTATATGTTTTTTTGTTATTATAATTAGAAATTAAAAAATAGAAAAGAAATATTTCAAATTGTAATGTTTTAATAAATCAAAAGAAGACTGATTTTTAAAGAGGTGAAGGAAGAAATTTTAGAAAAATCGAGAAGCGAAAAATTTATATTAATACATCCGTTCATAGTAACCTCCATTACTGTAAAGAAGGTTACTATAAACCTTACCCACCAGTCTCATAAAAAGCACGTTTAGAAATCTCTCTTTGCTCTATCTCTTCTTCAGACCAACGGTTCTCTTTGGGTTTGTCTTTAAGTACCTGTGCTAAAACATCTGCTGCACCTTCA
>CACVAR010000337.1 GCA_902727905.1 uncultured Sulfurovum sp.
CAGATACTCAAACAGAAATATCGTAATCGTCGTAAACGATATAACTTAAGAGTGAATCTCATTTGTGGGTTAATCAATTTTGATAGGAATATGATGATTTTAAATTGAGTTTTGCAAGAAGTCTAATAAAACAATTGATTGGGATAATGTAGCTGAGGGGTATGAGTTTTAGTGAATAATTTATGGATTTTAAAAAGACTTTTTTCTTAGATTGACTCAACTTGTATTTTTTCAGTAATAATGGTGAGTTTTACTGAAATATATTGAAAGGTTTTGGTATGTCATCTAGCCAAAATAAAATACTTTTAAGGAGTTATGCAAGATGAAGGGGGTTATCTCTTTTTTTGTTATATTTATATCAGATAAATAGTACTTTTTTGATAAATGTTATTTTATATATAGATATTTATCTAAATATGTGATATTATTTGATAAATAACTATTTATTGGAAGTATTATGATTGGCAGAAAAAAAGAGTTAAAAGTACTAGGCGAGATATGTGATAGTAAGGGTAGCTCTTTTGCTGCTGTTTATGGTCGTCGACGTATTGGAAAAACTTATCTAATCAATTATATGTTTAAAGAGCATAGAAAAGAATGTCTATTCTTTAATTATACAGGTATTTCTGAACTTCCAAAAGTAATTCAAATAGAAAACTTTATTGATAGAATCTATGAGTGGTTTAGGGTGAAGCCTACAGAAGTTATTTCTGATTGGAGTGCTGTTTTTAGGTTTTTAAAGTATACGATTGATGATGAAGTAGAAAAGAGAAATCATAAAGAAAAAGTAATTATCTTTTTAGATGAGATACCTTGGATAGACCCCAATAATAAAGATGGGTTTCTTTCTGCTCTTGGTTACTTTTGGAATACTTATTGTGAAGAGCGAGGAAACATTGTTCTTATTATCTGTGGTTCAAATGCTTCTTGGATTAAAAATAGAATATTTGAAGAGTCAACTGGTCCACTTTATAAACGTTTAACGCATAAAATACCGATGTACCCTTTTAATTTATTTGAGACAAAAGAGTATTTACTAAAAGAGAAGGGTTTTAATTTGGACAATAAGTCCATAATGGAGATTTATATGGTCTTTGGTGGGGTAGCGAAGTATCTCTCTTATCTTGATGCTAGAGACTCTATTTCTGTTAATATTGATAAGCTTTTCTTTGATACAGAAGGGTTTATGTTTAATGAGTACCATGCAGTTTTTCGTTCTTTGTTTATGGAGAGGGCTAATTATCATAAGTCTTTGGTTGAGGCTCTTTGTTTAAAGCCACGAGGCTTATCGGTTACTGAACTTTCAAAAGCATTAGATCTACCTGTAGGTGGAAAACTTCTTTCAGCAATTTCAGAACTAGAAGACTCAGGATTTATTCAAGGAATTAGTAAGTTTGGTAATAAGAAAAAAGGCATTCGTTATATTGTGAGTGATGCTTATATTTTATTTCATCATAAGTGGATTAAAGAGCTTAGTCGTAATGATGTTGCTAATCTTGATGATGGGTACTGGAACTCTGTTGTGGGATCTCAAAAATATGCTCTTTGGACAGGTAGGAGTTTTGAGATGGTGGTGATTACCAATGTCCGAACTTATCTTAATGCAAGAGGGGCAGGGGGACTTTTTTCAGGTGTTTATTATTGGGAGTCTAAAGCTAAGGAAGAAGGTGAAACAGGTGCTCAAATTGATATGGTGGTTGAGTATGGTAATGGTATCTATGATATTGTTGAATGTAAGTTCTACAACAAAGAGTATGAGATTTCTAAAGAGTATGCCGACAACATGAAAAATAAGATGGTGATGTTTAGAAAACATGGCTTGAAGCGAACGCAAAAAGGGGAATTAAAAATGGTTTTTTTAACGACTTATGGTTTAGTACATAATGCAGCCTATAACTCTTTGAACATCTCTGGTGAGTTGACTATTGATGATTTATTATGAAATATTCTTATGGTTTTAACCCCAATAACGAGTATGGGCAAGAGATAGCACCAAGTATGGAGAACTATAATAGTTCTTTACCTAATCATGAAGATTATCCTAGAAAAGTAATAAGCCAAGGTTTTGGTTTTATGGATCTCTTTAGTTTAGTTATGATAATTCCTTTTTGGATTTTTGTTTATAAGTTTTTTTATCTTTTGGTTTTGCCTTTAGTTCCTATATCGGTTTTGGTATTTGAGTTGGTTCGTGAGGTTGCACCTTTAAATCAACTTTTTATGTTTGGAGGTTCATTTTTAGCAGCTTATATTTTTTATAAGGGATTGAAGTATCTCTTTAAATCATTATCTTTGATTGAGGGGACTTTACTCTTTATTGCTCTCTATGGTCTTGCTATATGGGGGTGTCTATTTGTTATTAGGGTATTATCCTAGTAATAAAGCATTGAATGGAACAATATTAGAGATAGGAAAAGTTGTAGTTATTTTAGAAGTCTAGCGTTAATGCTACTTGACTAGTATCATTAGCTAGTAGGTAGGCTATGTTCTCTTTATAAGGGGAGAGTTTAGATTTTTTTTTGGTATTGATATTGGCTTTTAAATTTTATCATTTTTTTGTACTAATTAGTGTAGCTATTTCCAAATAAGATACCCCCCCAAGAGCAGCAACAATTAAATATTCTATTTTACTCCACCCCAACAGCCTTAAAGACTGCATCAATAGGATCTGAATAAATAATCAATTGAAACTTACTCATTAGTTCTGGTGGAACCTTTATCATTTGAGCCATATCAAGAGCAGGTATCAATATTTTCTTTGCTCCACTATCACTTGCTATTTGTAAAGCATCAGGTAGGCTTTCTGTTCCGATTATTGTTCCACCTATACTCATACTTCCAAGAACCACCATTTGAGCTAGTAATGGCTTCTCTAAAACACCAGAACATAATGATAGAAAGATAGATAATTCAATATCTTTTGATTTACCAATACCGTTAAGGTCGCTAGCTTTTAGATGATAGTCAAAATCTTTATATTTGGCATTTAATGAAACACGATGTAGATTTGCTAGAATGTAATTAGTTGCTTCTTTTATCTCTTCTTTTATAGCAGTTCCACTAAATCCTGTTGTATCAAGTTTCCCAGTACCTGCCATTACTTGCAAGTCTAATCTAAACAAACCTTTATGACCATTGTCTGGATTGTATGAAACAGTATACAATGAACCGTTTGGAAGTTGTCCATCTGGTATAAGTGTATTTCCACCACTTTCTGGCACAGCTACTCTTATCTCACTGTCATCTTCTATGTCAATATATGAAAAATTAACATCGTAAAACTCCATACCACCTATCTTTTTAAGTTGTTCTTTTATTCTTCTTCTACCTACAAGTGCATATTCTAGTGCTACCCTTACATCTTCTTTATTATAGATACCATTTGGATGCATAAGCTTAATAAGACCACTAACAGTTTTTTTGACAGCTCTACTGTCTCTTTGGTTTAAGTCATGACCTAGTTTAAAATACTTATCAATGGCATTAGAGTAGTTCATTTTTTGAAGTTCTCTCATCCACTCTGCCATAAAGTCCGTTATGAAACCATACTCATTTGTGAAAAACTCTGTTCTCATCTTAGGTATTTCCCACCCTGGAAGATAGTTATGGAAACGGTCAAAAAATGCTGTATCTATCATCTCTTTTGGAAATGGAGAGAGCAAGTGAGAAGTTTTTATAATGTTCTCTATGCTACCATCTATATTTCCAACAAAGACAAATGAAGCCTTGGCTTGTTTTTGTTCTTTACCCCGTGCAAAAGATCCTGACTCCATATAATCTTTCATTATTTGAATACCGTCTTTATCTTTAAAGTGAATTCCTGCAACTTCATCAAATGCTACAATATCCCAATTACCAACAAGACCAATGGTTCTACTACTCATATTGTAAAAAAGGTTTGCAACAGTTGTTTGACCACCACTCACAAGTATTGAGTTAGGAGAAATCTCTTTATATACAAATGATTTACCTGTTCCACGAGGTCCAAGCTCACACATATTGTAGTTGTTCTCTACAAATGGGATTAGACGAGCCAACAAGTGCCATTTAGTATTTGTTTCAAAATTAGTTGGTTCCATTCCAGAGCTTCTTATGATTACATCCATCCACTCATCATTCGTGAACTTAGCTCTTTGCTCTTGAAAGTCTTCCATATCCATATTTGGCATTTGAATAGGTTTTAGGTCTTGTATGTGAAAGGGACTGGCACCTTGTGCATTTTCATCATAGTAATATTCAAGAGTAACAATAACCCATATACCACCAGCTAAAAGCTTTTGATACTTTTTTACATACTCAGAATCAATGGATATTTTATTAATACCAAGATTAGAAAACTCTGCATCATAACCATCTGTATTATTTAGTTTTACCGTAACTTTGTCTATTACTTTATAACGACCTTTTTCTTTAATACGAGATTTAATAATTTCTTTCTCGTCTGGTCTTACATAGTTTTTAGCCAGTATGTCTTTAACTTTAGCAACACCCTCAAGTATCTGCTCTTCATTGTCGGTTGCACAATACATACCAAGTAAATATTCTAAAACATAGATCGGAACATTAGCTCCCTCTTTGATGCTCTTAGTTAAATCTTTTCTTACTACTTTACCTATAAACTCTTCATTTAATTTATTATTTAAATCCATATTTCAATCCCTAAAAATCATCATCAAAATCATTGAAAAATGATAATGCTAACTTTACTTCAAACTCTTTATATATTGGAGTTTCATTACTGTCATCAAGCACTGTTTTCGTTACAAGCTTAATGTTCTGATTGTTATATTCATTTATATTTTGCTTAAAAGTTATATCAAATTTTTCTTCTCTGTTTTGATTATACTGTTCCGTAGAGTTAAATGAATGCTTGAACTCATCAGAGAGTATAACACCATCTGCACTTTCAAATAATATTTTGAGTGTAATTGGTTTAGTCTTATCATCAACTATCTCAGATTGATAGAGTGACACTTTTACTATATTGGTAGAGATACTTCTCATTGGCATAATGTCTACATTTACTTGTTTTATCTCTTTCTTACCTTTACCAATATTAACCTCTATTAATGGTATAACCAATTCTTGTAAAGATGCTCCCCCATGTACAAAACGATTACCTGCACCTTGAACTCTTATTTTATTAATAGATTTTGGGATAAGGTATTCATTGTCTCCAGCTATGCCTAAGTTGGCACCACTGTATTTAGATACACAAGTTGAAGTCTCTAAGTTTTGACCTATGATAAATCTTCTATTTGATTTTACAGCTCCATCACTATTGACTTTACAAAACTCACTGTCTTGTGTCGCTTGATTAGTATAAAGAAAACCGTGGTCACTGGTGATTAGTATGTTAGAACCATTGAAGTTAGAGATTTGCTTGATGATTTTAATGATGCTCTCAAATGTGCTTTGAACTGCATCAAATGTTTTTATCTCGTTCTTCTCTCCCATCTTATCAATCTCATCATGGTAGATATACACTACAGAGCATTCTTTTACCAATGACCTACCATCATCTCGTTTATATTTTAGAAAATCTTCATAGCCAATAGCCATTGAATTTTTATCATAAGATTTTAATATTTTATTTCTGTTTATTGTTCCTGCTGATGATTTTTTATCTACATAGACAATGTCATTTTTATTTTTAATTGATAATTGTTTATGTGGTAAAAGGCTTGCCATTCCAAGTTGTGTATAAGAGGGTAATGAACTTAGCATACTACTAATAGTCGCAGAAAACCTATCTTTCTTTTTATTTTCAGCTAAAATCTGTGAAGTTAATTCAACACCACATTCATAACGCAAGGCATCAGAAATTATTACAAATACTTTCTTTTTCTTTTGTAAGTATGGTTCAACTTTAGTTGTGTAAAATCTTTGTTGATGTGGCGTTATGGTACTTGTAGTATATGTCTCTGCAAACCCTTGCCAATTGTCATTTAACTCTCTTAAATAAGAGTTTAAATAAACATCTTCTATTTTAGAACTTAAAGGTTTTAGTAGTTCAAGGTGTTCAGCTTTACTTGAATGCATAGAGTAATCTCTATAATACTTATCTGCCTTATACCAATGTGTAGAATACTCATTTATCCCATCTTCAAAACTCTTCATTGTAAGCTTTGTATCTTTTATAAAGTCAAAGAGTAATGAAGCACTCAATAATGCTTTATAGATATTTTTATAATTCTCAAACCAAAATGTATGTTCTCTAATGTTAATAATTTTAGCCATTTCAGTAGCGTTAATACTATCACTACTTAATTTACTAAGTAAGTGAGAGAGTACTACTTGGTCGCACTTCTCGTAAGTATCACAAGAGATTACTTTTGAAGTATCTATATCTGTAATAATATTGTCAATGTTTAACTCATTACTAATCTCTTGTGAAATTTTCTCATAACTCTCTTTGTGTCTACTGCTATCCATCCAACTTTTAACAAAAAGTCTTGCATCAGAGTTAAGGGTGCTTTTACTTTTGTCCATTGAATAGTAAAAATGATTTTGAAAGAGTTTGTGAAGTAGGTCTTTAACACTATCACCATCATAAGTGTATTTAATTTTAATGGCTTTGAAGAACTCATCTGTAAGGCTATATTTACTCAGTGTTTCAAAGTGCTTGTCATTAGAGAATACTTTTAACAGTATACTGTCTATGTTGTCGTCACATCCTATGCTTGTAGCCATTATCTTGAGTGCCAGAGTATCGTTATTCTCTTTATCGCTAAGGGTAGCTTTCAAAGCTTCTAAACGTGTTGGAGCATTAAAAAACTTGTCAAACTTACTTACAAACTCTTTGAAGTTAACATCAAGACCAATATTTTGTAAAATAAGGCTTGTTTTATCAGCAGAAAACATATGGTTAGCAATGTTCAAATCAAGTAGCCAATTATCTTCATCTTGTGGTGCTTTGTTTGGAGAATAGATTAAAAAATTATCATTTGGTTGAAGACTTAATAGCTGTCGTTTTATACCAAACTCATTATTGTCTATTTCAAGTTTAGTTACAGTATCTAAGTCTATAGCTTCAAACTCATTTTTAAGAGCTTCATTGTCATCATACCAAAATACCAATCTTTGAGTTTGAAAGATTGTTTTTAATCTTTGTTGTATATCTATCATATTGTATCTTTACTTGTATAGGCTTGTTGAGGATGGTTTGAAACAGTATAAAGCGTAGTTACTTTTTTTTCTTTTACTAATTCTATGATATATCTCTTTACTCTTTCTTTACTTCTATCCAATAATATTGATAAAATTTCAGATGAAAAATAACCATATTTACAAATTGCTATAATTGTATTGTTCATGACTACTTTATCAGTTCTTTGTGTTGTTGTAACTGCTTTTGCAATGGAATTAATTTCTTCATAAATACTACTTGGAATATCTTTAATTGAGTAAAATTTAACGACACTACCATCTTGTTTAACGACACTACCTACATTATTAACGACACTACCTTTTTCGCTAACGCCCCCAGCTACTTCTTTAAGCCCTATAGCTTGATAAATAGTTCCTCTACCCACACCATCAGATACTAAAAATCCATCATCTACAAGCTTTCTTAGTAAGTTAGATATATCAGATGGGTGCAAGTCCAATAACTCTAAAATTCTTTTATGATTTGTTCCCTCTTCAACATAAGCAGTTGTTAATACTGTCATTTCATCTTTTGACAAATCATTTAAACTATCTTGATATATTTCTTTTAACTCTTCAATAATATCCGTGTCAAGTAAGTTTATCATTCTTAGTTCAAGTAGTGTTTGCTCTGGCTCTGCTTTTTCATAAAGCAATGGTTTGGTCCAATCTTGTGAATTCCATCCACTATATATCTTTGGTATTCCAGAACCAGCTCTTTCTCCATAACCTATGAGCATAAACATTTTATGTAAAGTTCTATTTCTACAGTCACTATCACCACCTTTTATAGCAACGTCAATAGGTATTCGCATAAGCCCAGGATTCCTAAATCCAAACATATCAGGTCTCTTTACAATTAAAACAGAGCTTCTTCCTGTAAAATCAGAATGGACAATGGCATTTACAAAAGCCTCTCTTATAGCTTTGTGTATGAGGGTATCATCTTCTCTTTTATCTGCTTCAAGTTTAAAGGGTACTTTCAAATCAGCAAATAGTTTCTTGATAACAATTCTATAAAAGTCAAAGATATTTCCACTCCAAGTCCCATCAAGTGTTACTCTATCCACCCATCTCAACTCAGTTTTTGCTTTTGGTCTCTCTTGATAGTCAAGATTATAGTATGAAAAAATATCTTCAATATCGTTAGCCTTTCCAAACATTAACAGTCCTGCTATTGTAAGACCTACATCTCCTGTCTCTCTATCTTTTTTATAGCCACCTATACTTTTTAAAAACTCTATATCACTTTGTTCATTAAACGGGTGATCTGGCTGATTTGATTTGAAGATATTTCTATAAGCATAAAAAGAACTCATATCAATATCATCAAAATCATAATGCTTTAAAACTTTGTTATCTCTACTGTCTTCAACTTGCTCTGCTAACATTCTCTTTATCTCTTCAGCATTACACTTATAGTCGCCTTCATATTGTCTTTTGTAAGTTCCTAAAAGAGGGTTTTGTCCTTCATATATAGGCTTTTGCTGTCTTGTTGCTTGTGGTATGTGTATTTTAACTATATAACTATCATCAAATTGTAGAATTTCAACATCATCATCTTTTAAAATATTGGCACTTATCTTATTTTTATTATTCAAATTATCAAACAACTCTTTTCTAATAGATTCAGGCTCTTTTATCCCAGCTAATTCAATACGACCCTCTATCTCTTTGATACCTAAAAAGACATTTCCACCATAGCTATTTGCCATAGCACAATATGTTGGAAAAAAATCTTTTGGCAATTTACCCTTGCCATCTCTACCAAGTGCTTTTTTAAACTCAATATCATAGTCTTCTTTTAGTGCCAATATATCTTTCAGTGTAGTTATTTTTATCATTGTTCCCTCACTTACACAACCCCGTTATAGGGTAAAGTATGTCCCTAAACTTACAATAATTAACTTTAACACCATCATCCAAGTCTATCTCAGTTGGGTTTTGAGACCAGCTCATCATTTTATCTCTATCAAACTCTATAATCTCTTTTAGTTTTGTGTCTATATTTTTCATTTGTTTGTCAGCATCTTTTTTATCTCTGTCTGATGCTGTGTCTGATGTAGTTGTAAGAGCAAGAGTTTCTTTGTGGGCTTCAAGTTTTGCTATGTATTCAGTTAGGTAGCTGTTTCTTACTCTTGCAAATGTATCTGCTTCATATCTGTGCATATAGATTAAACTCATAAAGCCTTTTTTTGAAGATGCTACCATCCAGTAGATTGGTCTTTTTTTGTATCTCTTTATATGGTCTTCATAGAAACCTTTTACAAAATACTTTCTTAGAGTTATTCCAAGTGAGCTTTCTATAAATCTTATGTTCTCACTTAAATCCTCTTTGCCAAATGTGGTTTTAACAAACTGTACAAACCTTGAAGCTATATCATCTTTAAAGTAGTCATCTTCAAGCACTGGAATAACATTGTCATCATCTATTTCAAATGTAGTAGAGCTTGGAATATCTTGACCCATATTTGCAATCAACAGTCCATCACTATCAAGGGAATATCTACCAAACATTACACCAACACCATAAGAGATAAACTGCTTCATAATCTCATCTGATTGAAATACTAACTCGTTTTCAATTATCATAGTTTCATTTTTGAGTATCGTTATATCTTTTAGTTCTACATCTGCTGTAAGTTCATCTTGTAGTTCATATATATCTATGAATAGTCTGTTTAGTTCTTCTTCGTTTTGGTGTAGGGTGTTGTGTTGTTCTTTCCAATAGTTACAGAAGTTAGAATATGAAGTTTCTATTTTGGTGTCTGATTTATGGTTTATTAGTTCATTTTTTGTGAAATCCCACGATGTTTCCCTACTGTCCCATTCTTCTTTTGAGATGTTTATGTTTTGCTGGGTTAGAGTTTCTATTTGTTGTTTTATTGAATCAGATTTAGGAAAAATCATAGGTGTATTTCCCAAGCTACCAGGTTGAAAATTTAAAGTTGGAGATAAAAACTCTAAATATCGACTTACTATCTTACTATTAATGAAAGCCCCTATATAAATTAATCTTTCATCTGAAAACATAGTGCATCCTCCATTATCAAAAAGTGATCCAACTGGTGTATATCTTGCTGAAAAACCTCCCGATGAAACCGTACTCCATGTAAAACCTTCTCTTAAATAAAATTGAGGATTACGAATAGTTGGCTTTTTAGTATTTAAATTTAATCTTGATTTGATTTCTTTTCCATTTTCAAGCCAATTTATTAAATATTCTCTATTTCCATACCATCTTTTAAATTCACCACCTTTATTATATGGATACCACTTAATATTATCTTGAATAATATTTACCTTATCTAAATTTATTTTTTCAATGGAAACTTCTTGCCATAATCTCAAAAACTTGTCATTTTCTCCTGTATCTAACCCTTTTTTAAAACTAGCATATTTTGATGATAATATATTATTAGAATATATATTAATCTCTTTATTCTCAAGCCAGTAAGCAATTGAACTTGCAGGGACTTTAGAAAATTTTTCTTGTTTTGCTTCATATCTATTTTCAGGATTAAAAAACTCTTGCTCTTTTTCATCACTACTTTTGTAGTCTGTTAGTCTTATGTAAGTAGAAGCAACTTTAGCTTTAATATTTTTTTCCAAAACAAAAGCCACACTCTGAACAACTTCCCCACCAATCTCTTCAAATGCTCTTGCACCCAAATGCACCATGCTGTCTATTCTCTGCTTTTCAATGATTTTGGTTCTAAGTTTTTCATAAGAACTTAGAAACATCCAAGAGTGTTGATTTATCATACTCATAAAGCCATGTGGTTTTGTAAGTTCTAATGTTCGTTCCATAAAAATAGCAAATAAGTCAGATTTACTATCTTTGTAGTTTTTCTTCACAAAATCACTAAGCTCTTTGTTCATGCCCTTAGAACCCATATAGGGAGGGTTGGTTACCACGCAATGAAAGGTATCAGAGAGTATCTTTTTTTGCAATTCATACGCTTCTGAGTTTTGACCAAACAAACCATCATCAAATGACGCTGAGCTATTTGGTGTTAAAAGAGAACCAAAATTTTTAATCCCTGCAAATTCATCACTTCCATAGTCTTCAAGCTCAACTATATTTGGCTTTACATCTTTTTTGAAAAATCTTTTATGATACTGTCTTGCTTTCATAGTTAGAGCAAAGTTAGCCAATACCGAAGCTCTTTTATCTATGTCACAACCAAATAGATTATTTTCAAGTATTAGAGATGGGATTTCACTTTTATTATAACCCTCTTCTTCATAGATAGAAGTTAATAAGTCAAAGGCATAAGTAAGTGTATGACCAGACCCACAACAAGGATCTAAGAAAGTAATCTCTTCGGGTGAAGTTACTTTTATAAAAGTTGTAGTTTCTTCTTGATTCTCAATATAGTATTTCATATTATCTTTTAAAGATGAGTTAGGATTGTTCAACATCCACATTTTACCAAGAGAGTTTTCAACCATATACTTCACTATCCAATGAGGTGTAAAGAGTTGTGTGGCTGCTGGGATATTTGATGGTGTAACTTTAATATTTTTCTTTAACTTAGCAAATACATCATCTTTTTTCTCTGAAATGTAGAACTGATACAACCAACCAATCACTTCAATATCTTGACAATCCTCAAAACTCATAGAACTTACAACTTTTGCTCGTATAGAGTTTGGACTTAACATATCTTCTGGAAGTAGTAACTCAGTATAATCACTAATCTTTTCAAACATAGAGGGCATAAGCTTTCCATAGTTGTTACAAGTAGCTATAAAGAGCATTTTATAGGCTTCATTGTCGCTATCTTTTACACCAGATACTTTTTTGTCTATGAGGTCAAAGAACAGCTCTCTATTTAGACTTAGACTATCTTCAATGATTCCAGATTTAGCATCTACAAACATTTGAGGTATTGGCTGTTCATCCGATGTAGATAGTACTGAACTTGAAGTTATCTCATTTACATCCATAAACCTAAGTGCTACAAGACGGTTGAACCAAGTGTAAGCAACTTCTTCTATCAAACCTTCACTGTCTTTTGCATATCTAGTTTCTATCTGCTGTATATGTGCTTTATTTGTGTTATAAAGAGCTAAATTCTCTCTGTAAGCATCCGATAATAAGAAGTCTATCTTAGTTTTAATCATAGAGATAAGTTCAAGTCTCATAGAAGTAGCAAATTTTTTAAGTGCTGATTTATTCATAGTTTTTAACCTCTTGTAGTTTTAGTATTGTTCTTCGGGATGCCCCTTGTTCTTCAAGGGAAGAAAATATCTCTTTCACTTTAGTCTCCCCATCATCTCAAAACTCTCACTATCCATCTTAGAAAACCCAAACCACTTTTTACCCAAATCTTTTAGACTCGCACCAATGTGATACACCTCTTTTTCATCTATAATTAAAAATCTATCGTGTGAAGAATTGAACTTTTTTATGATGATTTTATTGTATTGAGAGTTGTATTTATCTATATCAAGTTGCAACTGTTTTGGGATGCTTTTTGTGTAGAGTGTTACTTGTATATTTTGATTTTTACTCAATAGCGTTAATACTGTTTCATCTATATAATTGTCTATTAGTTTTATAGAGATTTTAGCACTCTTGATTAAATCAGCTACAAAAATATAAGCATCAAAAGTTTGCCCATCATAGAAGATTCCTTGAGATGGTTTTATTGATTTGTCTTCTATCTGAGAGTTTATATTTTCTACTTTTAATTTTAGTAATCCAACTTTATTTTCAAGTTCTACAAACCTTTGGTTAGTGATTTTTTCTGAGTTGATTGCATATCCATCAGTGATATAGCTTTTTAAAACAGAAGTTGCCCATTGTCTAAATTTAGTAGCTTTAAGAGAATTTACCCTATACCCAACGGAAATAATCATATCAAGACTATAGTGTTCTAACTCTCTTGTAACTTCTCGATTTCCCTCTTTTTGAACTGTTCGGAATTTCCGAACAGTTGCATTTTTTACTAATTCTTTACCTGCATAGATAGCTTTAATATGTTCACTGATATTTGCCTTGCTTGAATCAAATACTTCTACTATCTGTTTTTGAGCCAACCAAATAGTCTCTTTTTGAATTGATACTTTTAATTCTATTTCACCATTATCATAAATAATTTCATTCATCTACTCAGCCTTTTCCAAAACAAAAGCTGCATTTTGAACAACTTCTCCAGTAATGTTTTTACATTTAAAAATAAAATAGTTTTTTGCTATAATACCTTTGTAATTCTCTTGTAAGCCTACATCCTTGAGGTGTAGCCGAGAGTGATAATCAATCTTCATTTATAATAACACCTGTTTCCCACTATCAATTTCATTTAGCAAATTTTCTTTTAACTTATCAATATATTCATTTACATCATCACTGTTTTTTAGAATAATTTTAGTCTTTGGTGTTAATTTGGATATACGAACAGTAGCTTGTTTTGGTGGCACTACTATATCTTGTGGTATTAACTCAAACATCTTTTCAAGACCACGGTTAAGTTCATCTGAAAGTGCTTCTGAATTACTTCTTTGTTTGATAGTGTCTATACTTGAAGTATGCTTGATAGTTTCTATTAACTCTTCTCTTGGTCTAATTACTTTAAATCTATCTTCGCTTGGAACTTTCTCAAAATTTTCATTATCTTGAAGCTCTTTAATAACTGTTTCTATACTTATAATGGCTTCTGCTCTGGTTTGTTCAATTAAAGGTTGTAGTAAATCTTTTATGGCTTTTAGAGCTTGATTTGCTTTTGTTATATGGCTTCCACTATATGGTTTGTCTAATGTTGATAAGGCTTCTATAACAGTTTTTTGAGGCTCATCAATATATCTAAGATTATTTTTATTCTCAGATACAAAGCTAAGAACATTATCGTATATTCTTCTTTTGTCACCATTCATAAACTCCATAATTGGCTCTATGAAATTATCTTTAGTATCAAGTAAAGTATCTTCCATATTTGGAACTTCATCAAACAGAGTGTCTGTTGTTAGTTTTTCTAATGGAGATAAAACATCTATAATCTCTTGAAATGCACTGTTAAATGGATAGTTCAAGTTCATAAAGTTTCTACAAGCTGCGATAAGCTTAGTTGTTTCACTCATAGCTACATCATAAATCTCTCTTGTAGAGGTAGAAGTAAATGAAGCATTTGGATATAACTCAGACAGTGTGTCCTTTGTGAGTTTTATCTTCTTAGCATCAACTTCTACTCTTGGTGCTACAATAGTATGAAACTGTCTGTTGTTTGTAAGCGTAGATAAAATCTCTTTTTTACTTAGTGCAGTTGAGTTCTGCTTCAAATCAATCTTTTGCTTCATATACATAGAAGCTATTTGAGTTAGTATCGCATTTTGATACCATCCATAAGGTCTGAGTTGGAAGTAGTCAAGTAAATCTGAAATAGTTATGGTTTTATGAGAAAGCTTTTCTCTTTGGATGTAAGTAAATATCGCTTGTTCAGCAGCTGAAAGTGCATCATCACTTCCCGTAAGTAAATCATCACTTTGATTTAGCACTATGCTTATGTCTCTCTCTTCATAAACTTTTGAGAGTAACCCAATGTAAGTATAACTACTTGTAATAAGCATTTCAAAAGCACTTTCTATTTTACTTTTTACATCTTTGGTACTAATCTCCAAAACCTTACCGTTATAATAAACCTTAGACTCACTAATAAACTCTTTCAAATCATTTTGTAGCTTTTCTCTTCTTTTATTGTTGTCATTCGCTTTATTAAAAAGTAGGTTTCTCTCATTGTCAGAAACATTACCTCCTTGCTTTTGAGGTATGTATTTTTTAGTCTTTATGTACAATTCTAAATCTTGAGAAAAATCATAAGAACTTGGAAGTGCCAATATAAGACCATTATCTGCCATTGACTTGTGAATCAGTCTATCTGTACTATAATCTTGTGAGTTAAGAGGTGTCATAATATTTAGTATGAGTTCTTCTTCTCTTCCTTTAACTATTGTATCATCAAGCTTTCTTGTAAATGGGTAGTTTTGTTTGTTAGGAGCATATTTGATTTTATTGATTTTAATAATGTCATCATAAACCCAATTAACAAGCTCTCCAACTATCTCAGAGTTTTCTACTTCAGTAGCTTTAATCTCTTTTTCTATATCTTTTTCAACATTAGTCAAGAACTCATACTGCTCTCCAACTTTTTGAATATATGTTTGGTTGATAAGGGTGTTTAATGCACTTTGGACTTGCTTCTTTAAATCACTAATATCTATGTCAATGATTGTTCCTACAAGTAGCGTAGTTATATTGTCTATGTTTGGTGTAAATTCTTTTACATACTTAATCATAAAGAGCGTTTTTAATACTTTTGATTCAAATGGTTCAAGTACATCAGTTGCTTTTTGAATTTGAGTTTGAACATCTCCACGAATAATAGACATCTTGCAAAACTAAAAAGATGCTAAAATTTTAGGATGAGAAAAGTAGATAAATTTGAAAAAGTAAGCGAAGAGAACTTTAAAAGGTTAGTAGGCGTAAAAAGGTCAACCTTTGAAGTC
>CACVAR010000338.1 GCA_902727905.1 uncultured Sulfurovum sp.
CAAAAGCTTTAATCTCAACACGTTTATAATCCAAAGTGCCATAACCTGTCCACTTGTAGGCATTGGGTTCCCAAGGATGGTTTGCATTTTTATAAAACTTTGAGGTATCAGGAATAATCTGATACCACTTGATGCTTTTTGCATTTTTTACATCAAATTTTAAAGTGAGTTTTTGAGCTGGGGTTAAATAGACTGAAGATTTTGTTTTAAAAGCTTTGTTGTCTATGCTGTGGCTTATCTCTTTTGCCATAGTAGTTTGTGTTAAAAGGAGTAATAGTAACAGTTTTAGGGTGTTTTTCATTTTGATTTCTTTCTTATTTTAAAATAGTTAATTATTGAGCATTTTGTCATAATCCATAACTTCAACACCACAGTCAATAAATCCCTTATCAGAAGTTACAATATAGATACACGCATGTTTTTTGGCACAGAGACATTGTAAAGTATCTTCTAAATCTTGACCTTTATTTACTTTACAGCTTGTGATGGCTTCAGAAATGAGTACTAAACCATAGGGTACTACCGACCATTTAGCAATGATAGTTTCAAAGAAGAGTAAAACTTTTTCTTTGTCTTTAGAAATATAAAAAATTGTACTTAGCATGTCTTCACTAATGAAGATGTTGTAGTCCTCTGTAATTAACTTAGTTATTAAGGCTTTTGACTGTAGGTGTAAAGGTCGTTTTTTATCTAAAAAGTCTAAGATAATGTTGGTATCTAAAAAGATATTTTTCATGCTTACTTATCTTCTTTACGAGATTTAATTTCTTGGATAGACATGTTATTAGTTTCTCCATCCATTATCCCTGCAAATTGCATAATGTCATCTAACTTTTTTTTCTTTTGTTTGGCAATCTCTTTTTCTAAAAATTCTTTAACTAAGTCAGCATATTTAGAGGAAATAAAGACTCCTTTGTATTCATTGGACTTTTTATCTTCAATATTAATATAATCATAATTAGCAAACATACTACCATTTCTCGTCAATTCACGAATACTCATAGTTGTTGTCATTTTAGCTCCTTTATCGTCACATGTTTTATTGTAGCTTATTGTTTTCTTATTGTCAATAAAAGTCCATAGCCGTAGGGTTGGCTTCAGCCAACACCCAATGTTTTATTTTACTTTTGCTCTTATAGTTTCTAAACTATTTCTACTTTCTATTAAAAGGGGGTGACTAGCAGGTAACATAGCCTCTCTTATTTTCAGAGCTCTTTCCATAAATTCAAAAGATTTTTGATACTTTTGCATATAGTAATAAGATACAGCAATATTGTTATAACTCGTAGCTGTTAAGGGATGATTCTCTCCTAAAGTGGCAAGTCGTATTTTTAAAGCTTTATTATGGAACTCTATGGCTTTATCATACTCTCCTTTACTATCCCATACCAAACCAATATTCTTATAAGTCGTAGCTGTACTAGGATGATTCTCTCCTAAGGTAGCAAGTCTTATTTTTAAAGCTTTATTATAAAATTTTATGGCTTTATCGTACTCTCCTTTACTCTCCCATGCTGTACCCATATTATTATAACTCGTAGCAGTTGAAGGATGATTCTCTCCTAAGGTAGCAAGATTTATTTTTAAATCTTTATTATAAAATTCTATTGCTTTACCATACTCTCCTTTACTATACCATGCTGTACCAATATTATTATAACTCGTAGCTGTTTCAGGATGATTCTCTCCTAAGGTAGCAAGTCTTATTTTTAAAGCTTTATTATGGAACTCTATTGCTTTATCATACTCTCCTTTACTATACCATGCCCCACCAATATTATTATAACTCGTAGCAGTTGAGGGATGATTCTCTCCTAAGGTAGCAAGTTTTATTTTTAAAGATTTATTATGGAACTCTATTGCTTTATCATACTCTCCTTTATTTTCCCATGCCAAAGCAATTTCATTATAAGCTTTAGCTATTTGAGGGTTATTTTCATCAGAAGACTTTAATAAAAGTTCGAGTCTTTTCATATTGATGGTTAGATAGTTATCATACTCTCCTAATTGGTAATACATGAATCCATAATCATGGAGTATGTCGGTATCTTTTATGCCCAGAGGTATGTAGGTCTCATACTCCTCTTTGGCTTTATGGTATTTTAATTGTTCCATGTAGGCTAAGGCTTTTTGGTAGTGGGCGTTTAGCAGGTCTTTTTCTAGCTCTTCGTTGTTTTTGATGAAGTGGTTAAGTAGGTCTAAAACATCCTCGAAACGTAACTCTTTAAAGGCTTTATCTATCATCTTTTGTACACCATTACTGTGAAGTCGTCTTGATTCTATTTTCTTTTGTAGCTTTTCTTTCTCTTCTATGAGTGTTTGGATGCTTCCTTGATGTTGTTGGAGTTTCTCTTTTAAGTTCTGGTAGGTTTGAGGGTTTTTTAGAACTTGTTTATAGTCACTTCCAAAGTACTTTTCTAAAAAGGCTGTTTCATCGCCTCCTTGCAGTTTGATGAGGGCTTTTATCTCTTCTAATTGTTTGTCATTTTGATTAAATTTAGCATCTATATTTTTAGTAATCTCCGACGTAGTTGATTGATGCTGATAGTAATTAAGGCTAAAGAAACCTAGCATAAGAGCTAAAGCGATGACAAAACCTAAAAGTTTTTCTTTAAAAGGTGTTGCTTGTGCATTGGTTTCTGAGTCAGATACTTTCACAACAGAGAGTACAATGAAGATAAAAAGACCCAGCCCAACGAGTTCTATGCTTCCCCCAACATCAAAAACAAAGCCTAAAATGTCCCAAACAAAAGGCATTGAACTCTCTGTGGCTTGTTCTTCACAAAAAGTTCTAATCGCTGAACCAAACTTCCAAGCAATCGCTTCACGAAGTGTAAAGAGCAGAACAAGGTAAGAGACAGACCAATAGCTCTTAGAAGATTTTAGTTTTTTAATGAGGTTGATAAATGTCTCAACAAGTGGATTTTGCAGTATGCTGTTTAGTTTCGTCGATAAGCCCATAATTTCCCTTTTTATTGCTTGGGATTATGATACAAGTTTAAATTATATTCTTAGCTTAAGTTCCATTAAATACTAACGTTCTAATATAATCAAAACTTTACCTCATCGAAGCCTAATCAGCTATGACAACCTCAAT
>CACVAR010000339.1 GCA_902727905.1 uncultured Sulfurovum sp.
TTTAAGCTTATGGATGCAAGGTTTTATGAATAAAAAGCTTATATACCCTATTTTAGAGCCATTAAAACTACAGAATGAAACTGTAGGTTCGATTTTCTTGAACCTCGATAAACTAGAATTGATTGTCAATAAAATTAAGCACTTTGAATTTAAAGTTAATGGTTCTAAAGGCTATAAAGGGGCTGAAGTGGCTGCAGGTGGTGTTGAGACCAAGGAAGTAGACGCTAAAAGTATGGAGTCAAAGAAACAAAAGGGACTTTATTTTGTCGGTGAAGTTTTAGATGTAGATGGTGATAGAGGAGGGTTTAATCTTCATTTAGCTTGGATATCTGCTTTTAGAGCAGGAGAAAATGTTTAATTCTCCCCTTACCGTACTTATGACTTTTGTCTCTTTTTCCACTCTTTTTCAAACTTTTTACGTTTTAAAATAGAGAGCTTTTCAATAAATACTTTACCATTTAAGTGATCCATCTCATGTTGAAGGGCTATGGCTAAAAAGTCTTGGTTTTCAATAACTTTTTTTTCACCATGACGATCTTGATACTCCATAACAATATGTGAAAAGCGTTCAACGTCTTCATAAAAACCAGGAACAGAAAGACAACCTTCTTGGTTTTTACAGCTCCCCTCCATATTAGTGAAAATAGGATTTATAATTTCTAAAGTATCTTCTTTTATTATCTCTACGTCTTCAGCATCACTTTCGGGTAGGTTTACTATAAGTACACGCTTAGGTACACCAACTTGAATGGCAGCTAAACCAACACCTTTTTTTTGAACCATCGTTTCATACATATCATCAAGAAGTGTGTGTAAGGTTTCATTGAATTCTGTTACTTCAGTAGATACCGTTTTAAGGCGCTTATCTGGATAGACAACAATATCTTTAACCATAAGAGAACCTAGCTAAAACTTTTAGTTAATACTTGGTCAATTAGACCATACTCTACTGCTTCAGCTGAAGACATAAAGTTATCTCTCTCTGTGTCTTTTTCAAGTTGTTTTGCTTTTTTACCACAGTTCTCAGCCATAATTTCATTAAGTGTGTCTTTTAAACGTTGAATCTCTTGCGCTTGAATTTGAATGTCGGTTGATTGACCTTGTGCACCACCTGATGGTTGGTGAATCATAATTCTTGCATTAGGAAGGGCATAACGCTTACCTTTTGCACCAGATGAAAGTAAAAATGCACCCATTGAAGCTGCTTGACCAATACAAATAGTAACGATGTCTGGCTTAATATAGTTCATTGTGTCAAACATAGAAAGACCAGAAGTAATAACCCCACCTGGAGAGTTAATGTAAAAATAAATGTCTTTATCTGGGTCTTGTGCTTCAAGAAAAAGAAGCTGAGCAACAACAGTTGAAGCGACTTGGTCATTTACCTCTCCACTTAACATAATAATTCTGTCTTTTAATAGTCTTGAATAGATATCGTATGAACGTTCACCACGACCAGTTTGTTCTACAACGTAAGGAATATAACTCATTAATGGTACCTTTGTTTTATAAATTTTAATTGTTCGGAGAATACACTTTTTTAACTTAGAAGTGTATTGTAGTGTGGGCATTCTTGCCCACGTAGAAAAAAGATGGGGTTAGGGCTTACTGCTCTATTCCAATAATCTTAGCAAATAATTTGTCTTCAATCATACCCATTTTAACAGCTGGTAAAAGATTGTTTTCTTGGTAGTATTTAATCACTTCTTGAGGATCTTGTCCTGACATCATTGCTTCGTAGTAGATGGTTTGAGAAACTTCTTGATCGTTTACTTCAACACCCTCTTCTTTCGCTAAATAGTCAACAAGGAAAGTGGCTTTTACAGAGTTAGTAGCAGTCTCTCTAACACTTTCTCTTAGTTCATTTATTTTTTCTTCGTTATCTTTGTAAGATGCTAATTCATCTTCACTCATCTCTTTTGCTTTGTTATTGATTTGCGCATCAATCTCTTGGTCAACAATGTTTTGAGGAAGTGCAAAGTTATATTTTTCAACAAGTGCTTCAATAAGTGCTGGTTTCAATGTTTCATTGTAAAGTTTAGAAACTTTTTCAGATTTAACTTGCTCAGCAATTTTTTCTTTTACTGTGTCAGCTGTAGCACCCTCTTCATTAGGGATTAACTTTTTGATCATCTCTTCATCAAGCTCTGGCTCAGACTTTTCTTTAATGTCATTAAGTGTTACTGTAAATACAGCTTCTTTGCCTTTAAGCTCATCAGACTGGTAGTCTTCTGGAAAAGTTACAGTAATATCTTTTGTCTCTTCAATTTTCATTTCTTCCATTTGGTCTTCGAAACCTGGGATGAATTGACCTGAACCTATTACAAGTTCAAAACCTTCTGCTTTTCCACCATCAAATTCAACACCATCAATCTTACCTACAAAATCAAAGTTTGCTTGGTCATCTTTTTTTAATGCTCTTTTTCTTTTAAGTGAAGTATATGGAGCATTTGCTGCTAAAAGTGCTTTTAATTTCTCTTCAATCTCAGCATCGTCAACTGTTGGCTCATCATAGCTAGGTGCTAGGTCTTTGTACCCTTCTGCTTCTACTGTTGGTCTAAGTGAAATAACTAATTCAGTTTCAATATTTCCTTCAGCTTTATCATACTTTTTAAATGTTGGATCAGAAATGATATCTGAAGCATTGATGTCTAACTCTTTTTTAGCTTGCTCAAGAATGTCTTGAACAGCTTGATTCTCAGCATCTTGTTGTAGTTGATCTGCATACATTTGTTTAACTTTAGCTACAGGTACTTTACCTTTTCTAAAACCATCTACTGAAGCAGTTTTCGCAATTTGTTTTGCTGCTTTATTTAAATTTTTTTCGATGTCTGCTGCATCAATTGTTGCTACTACTGATACATTTGCTGCATCAGTCTTTGTTGCTGTAATATTCATTACAATCCTTTTTACCAAAATAATTGCAGAATTCTAGCGAAAATAGGCTAAAAGGCTTTAGATAAGATAAGATTTTTTAATTTATTTGATGTATGTTTTAATTATCAATGAAATGTGTGAAGAGATACTTAAAAAGTGGTGCGGATGAGAGGACTC
>CACVAR010000340.1 GCA_902727905.1 uncultured Sulfurovum sp.
CATGTTAAAGCACCACTCCATGCAAAGTACTAAGTATATGTCTCAGTGGATTGAAGTGAAGTCTAATCTCAAAGTTCTAAAAGACTCAGTAAACTAGTTTATTCTCGTTCCTAACGACAAATCTGGTGTTTGTCGACTAGGCACTTCCTCAATACTTGGTTCATAAATAATAGGTGGTTGAATCACAGGTTGTTCTTCTTGCGTATAAATAAGTTCTTCTAAATCATTACTAGCATCTGTATCTTCATAGACTTCCTCTTTAGGGGGTTCAGGTAAAGCTTCTACTGGAGCAATAGGTATATCACCTTCTTCAATATAACTTGCGCCTTCTGGTTTTTCTTTTTTCACTTCCTCTTTAACTTCTAAAACAGAAGGAAGTTGCTCTTCTTCTTTGACTTTATCTTCTAAAGGAAGATTATTAATTGGCTCATTTACAACTGTTACTGTTGATGATTTGTTTTTAGCTTTCTCTTTGTCTTTTTGAATCATGTCATAAGCATAATAAGCAAGTCCTAAAAGGAAAACAACACTTACAAGAAGCAATTTCAAAAATATTTTAGACTTAGGTTTCTCTTTTATCTCTTCTTGTTGCTCTTTCTCTTCAATGGAATTCTCAGAAACTTCAAGTTTAGAATCTTTCGCATCTTTTGCATTAGCTTCTAAGTAAACTGAAAAGTTTGAGCTATTAATAAACTCCATAATGGTATAAACAGTATTGTTTTCTTCAAAATAACCATACACCTTTGCTGCAGTAGAAAGATGATTACTTTTTAAAACCTCTATCTCATGAATAACATCTTTTTTAGTCTCTTCAAACAACTGTTTAGACTTTGCCATAACACGCACACTATTGTCGTCATCACGAGAAGTATAAGCTAAGAGGAAAAGCTCTTTAAGTACAACGTTCTGTCCACCCATATGTAGGTCTTTAACCAGATAAAGGATTTCATACTCATCTTCTGTCAATACCTGAACTATTTCATAATGTCCACCAAGTTTGTGTCCTATAGGTAAATGATGATTTTTATCCATGGAGTTTGTCCTCAATATTCGTTCTAATTTTTATAAGAGATTATAACATAAGCTAAACCAATGATATTTGAATTTAATTTCTTAAATCAGAGGTATAGACCATTTTTTATAATAAGCGACAACGCGAATAGATACAGCAACAATAAAAACAACAGCTGTAGTATAGATATTAATCCAATCGAAAATATGTAGGATATACATTAAAAGACCTACTAAAAGTGCTACCGTTCCATAAAAACCTGTCTTAAAAACAAATGGAACTTCATTAATAGTAATGTCCCTTGTAATTCCTCCTCCTACAGCTGTAATAAATGCAAGTGTTAAGACACCCGTCATATTAATACCTGATTCCAAAGCAATAATAGCCCCAGTAATACTAAATGAAACCAAACCAATTGAATCACTTACAATAAAAAAAGCTCTATTTTCAATGCTTTCACGTTTATGAAATTTGAAAATTATCATTAAAGCCATAAGTGTAACAACAATAATACCTGGCATCATATGTGTAAATGAGTAAGGAATCCTATCAACAATCACATCACGAATAACCCCTCCCCCAAAGGCTGTTAAAAATACTGAAATAAGTACCCCTAAAAAATCTAACTTAGCACGTACTCCCACAAAAAAACCACTAATAGCAAAAGCTATCGTACCTATATATTCTGCTATTTCAAACATACTTTATATTCCTTCTAATTTTTTCAAAATTTAGTATAACCATTCTTAGTAAAGAGCAAATTTTTAAATCTATCATAGATATTATCTTTTAGGTTAAATGCGTACTTATTTCATCATAATTAAGTATTCTTGACTTTTATGTACTACTTAGTCTATAATGTTTTTATGAAAACTGAAACGCGTGGACGACCAAAAACTTTTGATGAGCTAGAAGCCTTAACAGCTGCTATGCACTATTTTTGGAATCATGGTTATGACAATACCAGTCTTGACAACTTATTGGAAGCAATGCAAATTAAGAAAAGTTCTTTTTACGCAACATTTAAAAGTAAAGAAGCAATTTTTTCAAAATCTCTAGTACTCTATAGAGAATCTATGTTAGCCCAGTTAAATAAACTTAATAAAGAAATTGGTCCTAAACAAACCCTTCTTACCCTTACAGATATGATTATCAATGAACTACAGGAGAGTGGGAAAGTCAAAGGTTGTCTACTTGTTAACTCAGGTCAAGAATGCTATAAAAAATACAGTCAGTTGAGCGAACAAATTGCCTTAGAATTTGGTTTTTTTCAAGACATTTTCACTACTTTCGTAAGAGAAGGACAACGTAAAAAAGAAATTTTAAACCCAAAAGATGCTAAAAAAATATCAGGACGCTACATGAATACCTTAAATGGTCTAATCGTTTCCATTCAAGCTGGTATTACAGATGAACAAATAGACAACATCATAGAAAGTTTAAATGAGATATTGGAGTAGTTCTTAAAACTATTGCCCTATCTTTTTTATTTAATTATTTTTGTACCATTCGGTACATTTAGAACTAAGGATTAAAGAAGCATTAAAAACCTCAGTGTACATTTTTGTACCAAATAGTCCAATTAAAGGAAGAACATGAAACTATTAAACGCAAGTATATTAACCATCGCCCTTACTTTTACAGCTTTTGCTGCAGAAGCACCAACAACAGTGACAGAAAAAAAAGCTGAATCACTAATCTCTTTTACAGATACTAAAGACGCTAAAGATGAAGTAAAAGCAGTTTATGATGAAATTACAAAAGCATGGGGATTTGTACCAGTTGTAATGAAACAATACAGCTTGAATCCACAACTTCTTCGAACCCAATGGGAGTTATACAAAGAGTTAGGAAACAACAAAAACTTTGATCCAAAAATGTTGACCATGATGCGTATGCTTTTAGGTGAATCACAAGAGTGTACTTACTGTCTTGGGTTAAACAAAGGAATGCTCATAAATATGTTTAAAGTACCTATGGATGAGGTAATAGCACTTAGTAAAGATGCAAGTACTGCGAAACTCGATGACAAACAAAAAGC
>CACVAR010000341.1 GCA_902727905.1 uncultured Sulfurovum sp.
AGTACCATCTAAGTCAGTAAATATTATTCGTTTCATTGAAATATTATAGTGTAAATGAAGATGTTAAATGAACAACTTTATGATTAATATATAAACAATTTATAATATATTTATTTTATTTCAAATTATCATGTTTTTGGGTTTATCAATCTTTATCAACATGGGCTTCAGCTCACTCAAAATCATTCCTCCTTCCTCAAAACCACATAATAAACAGCAGGTATCACAAACAAAGTCAACACAGCAGACGACACAACCCCACCAATCATAGGAGCAGCAATCCGTTGCATTACCTCAGACCCTACCCCATCTATGTACATAATAGGTAACAACCCACCCAAAATAGAAAATACCGTCATAAGTTTAGGACGTACCCTTAAAACAGCACCT
The DNA here is from genome assembly GCA_902727905.1 of uncultured Sulfurovum sp. Classification (GTDB taxonomy): domain Bacteria; phylum Campylobacterota; class Campylobacteria; order Campylobacterales; family Sulfurovaceae; genus UBA1140. The sequence continues at coordinate 391 of CACVAR010000341.1, forward strand.
TCATAGATAGCTTCTTTTAGATTTTCTTTAGTTCGTTCAACAACTTTCTGAACAGCCTCTTCAAGATAGATAATCATCACAATAGCCGTTTCAGCTGCTACCCCAATAAGCGACAAGAAACCAACCACAACAGCAATGGAAAAGTTGAAATCTAACATATCTAAATAGATAATTCCCCCAACAGCTGCAAAAGGTAAAGTGAAAAATACAATGAGTGCATTTTGTATGCTATTCAGTCCCAAATAAATTAAAATAAACGTAATAAACAGTGTAATAGGCACAATGAAATTTAAACGCTCCATAGCAGACTCTAAATACTCACTCTCCCCTGCCCACTCATAGTAGTAACCTGTTGGAAACTCTAAACCTTCTAAAAGTTTCATTCCCTCTTTTTTGTAAACTTGTGAAGTAGTTCCTTGATTTGGTGTAATGTAAATAAAGATTACTTTTTTACCTTTTTCAGACTTTAACACAGAAGGTGCTTCTTCATAATATAAGTGTGCAAAAGTCTCTAAAGGGGTATAGCCATAAGGCGTTTTAATACGTATACTTCCTATGCTTGTTAAATCTGAACGCTTTAACTGCTCATAACGTATTGAAATAGGGTAACGTTTTATGCCATCATAAAGTGTCGCTACCTGCATACCCCCAACACCATTAGAAATGGTGTCAAGTATTAAGTTCTTCGTTATTCCATATTCGGCTATTTTCTCATCATTTAAATCAATATTTAGGTAATAACCTGCATTGGCTTTGTCTGCAAAAACTGACTGTGTTCCTCCATAATTTTTAAGTCGTTGTTCTATCTTTTGCGCTTGAACGGCTAACTCTTCATTACTATCTCCATAAAGCTTAATGCCTAAAGGCGTTCTAATACCTGAAAGCAACATATCTATTCGCCCACGAATTGGGTACGTCCAAGAGTTAGTTAAACCTTTTATTTGTAACTTCTCTTCCATCTCATTCATTAACTTCTCATAGGTCATTCCCTCTCGCCATTCACTCTCTGGTTTAAAAGTAATAATAGTCTCTATCATAGAAAGAGGTGCTGGGTCGGTAGCTGTGTCTGCACGTCCAGCTTTTCCAAATACTGTTTCAACCTCTGGAAAATTCTCTTTTATAATCTTGTCTGTCTTTTGGGTTAACTCTTTTGCCATGTCAATCCCAATACCATAAGGGGTTACAGGCATGTACATGTAAGTCTGTTCATTCAGTGGTGGCATGAACTCCCACTTTTGTTGTTGGTAAAGCCAAACTCCATAAGCAATAACCCCTAACAACACAATAGGCATAACAAAACGTAACCACAACGCCCCTTTAAGCAGTGGAGAATAGAGCCAAATGAAAAAACGATTTAACCAGTTTCTACGTTCATCTAAGATTTTACCTCGTACCAAATAGACCATAAGAATAGGCACAAGGGTAATAGAAATAATTGCCCCTGTTAACATGGCAAAGGTTTTAGTATAGGCCAAAGGTTTAAACAAAGCACCTTCTTGACCTGAAAGTGCAAAAATAGGTAGAAATGAAACCACTATAAGAATTAACGCAAAAAAGATAGGTCGTCCAACTTGTTTGGCTGCACCTAAAACAACTTCTCTTCGTGCTTCTCCTTGAAGTTTTTCACCACCATTAGCTTGTAATTTCTTATGGACGTTTTCTACCATGACAATGGAAGCATCTATCATCGCTCCTATGGCAATGGCGATTCCTCCAAGCGACATAATGTTAGACTCTACTCCTGCCCACTTCATCAGTAAAAAAGTAATGGCAATGGTCAGAGGTAAAGTAATGATGATAACCAAAGCCGAACGAAAGTGCAGTAAAAAGAGTAGAACAATCACCAGTACCACTACAGACTCTTCAAATAGTGTGGTGGTTAGCGTCTTAATGGCTTTGGTAATTAAATCGCTTCTATCATAAGTAGGTATAAGGTCTACATCAGCCAACTTTACTTTTTCTAACTTCTCTTTTATCTCTTGAATCACAGCGTAAGCATTCTCTTTATAACGAACAACAACAATGCCCCCTACCACTTCCCCTTCACCATTTAAATCCACCATACCACGGCGATAGCTTGGAACCATGTCAACGGTGGCGACATCAGAGATTTTAAGAGGTTTACCATGATAGTGATTGTTAATGACAATGTCGGCTAAATCTTCTGCATTTTTTGCATAGCCATTGGCTTGAACTATCTGTTCATATCCATTTTCTAAAATAATCCGACCACCACGGTCTTCGTTATTTGCTTTAATAGCTTGGGTTACCTCTTGAATGGTTAAGCCTTGCTCTACTAACTTTTGCTCATTAATGGTGATTTGATAATTTTTTTCAAACCCTCCAACGGTTGCGACTTCTGACACACCATTGATGCCTAACAATGCGTATTTATAGTAGTACTCTTGTAAGTCATAAAGCTCTGAAAGGTCTTTTGTTTTAGATGTTAAAGCATACTCATAAACCCAACCAATTCCTGTGGCATCTGGTCCCATTTTTATCTGTGCTGACTTTGGAATGGTCGGTAGAAGTTCATTGATTTTCTCAGCAACTCGGTCACGCGAAAAATAGATGTCATGTCCCTCTTCAAAGATGACATAAACCAAAGCATTTTCAAAAGAGGAAAAAGCTCGAACAGTTTTGGCTCCTGCTACAGACA
>CACVAR010000342.1 GCA_902727905.1 uncultured Sulfurovum sp.
CAGGAACAGTTCCCCCTATACGATCACTGTACCAATTCAGATGATTACCATAAGAGTTATTCCCTGCTATCATCATTTCTGGATTACCCAAAAGTCCAACTGAAACAGCGCCTATGATTGTTCCAATGGCAATAAATGTTAAAAGTACCAAAGCTACTTGCGTTAGATTTCGTTTCCAACCTGCCAAGACATCACCTTTAAGCTCTCTAAAGCGTAAGGTAAATATCCACACAATAATAGGTAACATAATCATCACGCTGGTCGTACTTACCCCAACTCCTAAGAGTAACCAATCTCTCGTTTTTAAAGGACTACCTTTTATCCGACCCAAAATTATAGCAAACAGTAATACAGCCAACAACACACCCCAAAGTAAAATAGCAGGTCCAAGTACAGGTCCACTTGTCCAAAGAATCCACCGGTTTTGAGGAAGTGTCAGTCCAATGTTATTGTTAGTACTTGCTTTGCCTAAATCAATATTTGAAAAAGCATACTGCACATCTGCACCACGTTCTTCTCGCCATGAAAGTTTTACTTTTTGGGCTTTAGCTTGTAAAGGAATTGAAACTTTCCCTTCGCTAATTTTTAAATAATGTGTTCGACCATCTATAATGGTTGGTTTTAACTCTTTCGCTGAATTTAAGGTTATCACATATTGCCCTGCCTGTGAACTCTTAAGACTTAAATCCAAAGTCACATCACGATAACGTGTTGACTGTGAAAACTTCACTTTACTAGACTCTATGGTAAGACTCTCACCTTTAACAGCTTTGGCTTTTTCTAGGGAAAGTGTTAAAACCTCATCATCCCAAGGCTTGAAACGAGGCATTAACGTAGCACCTACCTTTAACTGCTCTATGGGTTCAATGCCTTTATAGTTCATATCCCAAATAGAAGCAATGTCCATCTGCCATACTTCTAAAAGTTGATTTTGACTACTTGCTTTTAAGTCTAGCTCTTTAGTAATTGGCAAGGAAGAACGCCAACTGTAAGTACGTTTCTTATTGCTTAAATGTAAAATTGCTTGATTAGCTTTTACTTCTATCTCTTTATTGAGTATCGACTCACTCTCTAGTAAATCATACATCAAACTATAAGGTTTATCTATCTTATTTAAAAGTTTTACTTTCGTGTCAACATACCAACGTTGACCAAAATAAAATGTTCGCTCCACTTCGACTAAAGGTTCTATTTTACTTGCCTCTTTAGCTTTTTGGTTTTCAATGTTTAAATTGCTTATTTCAACATAACTTTTATGGTCACTTCCTACTCGCCACATGGCATTGTTCACACTAGAGCTAAAGTTATGAATGGCTAAACGTGACGAAAGCATAATCTGATGATGCCCTTGAATACTACCACTTAATACAACTTCATGTACCCCTTTAGTTAGCATCACCCAAAGTCCACCACTACTGTCAAGGTTTAAATGAGCAGCTTTACTACCATTTACCATGACCTTTTCTGGTAACCAACTGTTTCTATTACCTAAAATGGGTACAGCTATCTTTTGGGCAGCTGAAATGTTCATAGTGACTCGCATAAGCTCATCATTTATCTCAACCTCTAACTGCTGCATAGAGGCACAATGAGGTAAACAAGCTGGCGTAACCATTAACTTCTCTTTGAGTTCAAGTAACATCTTTTCAGAAGGCATCTCTGCTTTAAGTGTATTAGGTGAAAAGGCTAACAGTGAAACAAAGAGTGCCATTTTTGCCGTCTGACCTAAACCTATGTTCTCTTTTATACTTGGCATCATTGAACGTCCAAACTCACGTAAGAACATATAGAGTAAAAACAACATTCCTACTATGTTGAGTACCTTTAAAAATTTGTTCATTATTGGAGAAATCAACCATAACTCTAAACGGTCATCACTTCCCACTCCACTCTGCCAAGAGAATCGATGAGCATGCCATTCCCATTTAGGTTTGGCTACTCCTGTCTGTACCACAGCATTAGGATCAATTCGGTTTTGCATAATTTGTGAGTAATCCTTCTCTTTTAGTTTTTTAGCGTAAGGTTTTTTAGGAGATGGAGCATAAGCACTTTTACTTCGAGGCATCTGCTGTACATTTGGTGCCATAACAATCTCTTCATCCATTAACACCTCATTTTGTACTTGTTGTTGAAATTCTCTTTTAGTTTCTCTTTCATAGTAGCGATCATCACTAAAGCTATTATAATGTTCTCTTTCAAGTTGTGGATAAAGTGCTGTTCGTATCTCATAAACAGCGAAACTCAATACTTGTAAGACAGCGATGGCTATGGCTGCGAACATGAAAAACTTTAATACCTTTTTTAAACGCCCTTCATTTATAACACGAAGCATCGCTACTAAAGCCAAAACAAAAAGCCAAATAATGGTTGGCGCATCATGTTCATGCCAAAGTAAAATCAAAAAGAGTGTTGCAGGAACAGCCCATTTTAATCCATAAAGTTGATAAATGGCAATCCCTAAAAGTAAGACTAAAAATATGTCCATTAAGTTCCATTTATCTAGCCATGCTGTGGTTTTGTTGTCTGAACCAAAAGCTGCAAAAAGTTGCCAACCTGGAGGAAGATTTAACATGGTACTCACCGTAGAAAATTTCTCATCCCAACCATTTGCTGGAATTAATCCTCTCTCCCCCTCATAACGACTTGATGCTGTGATGTTCATACCTTGTTCACGAAGCTCAATCCCTTTTTGTTCACTCTTATCTAAAGTGGTAATGAGTGTTGGTTGATTGTTAATAGAAGCAGAAGCCAAATCTAAAATGTTCGTTGATTCTAAACGACGTACTTGGGAAATGGTCGCATCAATGCTATCACTTATCGTATAACCTTGACCATCAAAGTCTAACCACATCTTACGTTGTAGTGCCAACTCATTTTTCTGCTGTTGTTTGGCACTTTTATACAACTCTTTTAACGAAAATACTTTTCCCTCTTCTACTAAATAAGCTGGTAAACTTCTCCATCCTTTAGGTAAAGTTGTTTGAGATGGGTCAATGGCACTGACCCCTCCAACTTCAACCGTTCGGTAATTTGCATTAGAA
>CACVAR010000343.1 GCA_902727905.1 uncultured Sulfurovum sp.
TTTAAAGAATCAAACTTGCCAAAGAGTTTGCTCTTGGACTTGTTCTTTCATAACTTATTGTTAAGATACTATTGTTTTTTTGCCTTTTTTCTTTGGGGTTCAGTTATCCTTTATAAAAAGGCTTAATTTTATTGAAATGTATTGTAAATAATGCACCTTCTCTAAAGTTTTCTACTTTTAACAAACCAGCTATATCTTTTTCTATAATCATTTTAGACATATAGAGTCCTATCCCTGAATTTCTTTCTTTGGTAGTAAAGTAGGGTTTATAAATATGTTTTATTATCTCCTTTTTAATTCCTCCTGCATTATCTAAAACAGAGATGAAATCCTTGTTGATAGTTATGGTGATTTGAGGTGAGCTTATGCCTCTTTGAAGAAAGACATCTTTGGCGTTGGTTAGTAGGTTTAGGAGTACTTGTTTGTATTCATTTTTATAAGAGAGGAGTTCTATATCTTCTTTTACCTTGATAATAACTTCTATGTTGTGTTGCTCGAATTGATACTCCATAATTTCTAATGTTTCGCGACTGGCTTTCTCAACAGAAAATAAGATCTTCTGTTTATTAGGTAGATAGAAATCTTTAAAGTTGTCGATGGTTTGAGACATAAACTCCAGTTGAGTATGAGCTTTGTCTAATTTTTTATTAAGATAAGTTGCATCAAGTAGGTTACGCTTTTGGGCTTCACGTAAATTGATGAAGTTGTAAGACAAATAGGTCAATGGTTGTTTCCATTGGTGGGCTATGTTTCCTATCATCTCTCCTATGGCTGCTAATTTACTTTGATGTACCAACAGCTCTTGCTGTTCTTTTTTTTCATCCAGTATGAGTTTGAGTCTGTAAGCCAGTGCGATTGATAATAAAATAGACTCTAATGGTGGACCAAGTAAAAAAGGACTTAACCCATATATATTACCCACATGTTCAGTAAGGAAAAGACTAATAACCAATAGACTCCAACCTATTAAAAAAAAACGTGCAGGAATAAAACCTTGTCTTAAACGTAAAAAACCAATTAAAAAATAGATAAATCCAAAGATTGAATAGAGTCCAAAAAATGAAACAAGTGAATAGTTTTTTAGATTTAAGTGAAGAAAGTCTAGTACTAATAAAAGTAAATAAATCAGTAAAACTTTATCTAACTTGGGTAAAAATTTTGAAGTATCTAAAAATGAACGCATAAAGAGTGTTGCAAAAAAGGATGAAATGAGTGCCATTGAATTGTATAAATAAGTGTCTAAGCTTACAATACCAAATTGATATATCATAATACAAATCATGAAAAACTGCATCATGGAGTAGAAAAAAAAAGAGTTTTCACGATGAAAATAGAAAATTGTCAAATTATAACTACTGACCATGAACATAAATCCTACAACAATACCAAATAGTAAATAAAACTCTTTACCATCAGGTTTGAAGATTGTATCTTGATAGTGCTTCTCAAATAGCTTTATTTTTAAATAAGGTTTTTTATGATGTTCAACATCTATAAGTTTCAGATAATAAGTTTGAGGATGCTTTTGATAGTTGTATTTAAATGTAAATACTTGTAATTTATTATCTATATATTTAGTTAGTAATTGTTTTTTGCTAAATGAGGAGTTAGTAAATTCAAATCCTTGATAAGAGACAAAATATTTTCCTGATGGTAAATTATTATGAAGTTTAATAGCAAGCCAAGAATTATCACCTATATTTGTAAGTTTTTCTTGTGTGACTAAAGGTTTAAAGTATTTTTTGTTACTTTGAATATTATCAATAGTTAAGGTTGGATTGTCTGTTTTATAAATCATAAGCTTTTCAATATGAGTATTAGTACTCGCGTGAATAGAAAAGTGGATTAGTAATAGTATCCAAAGTATTTTTTGCATTTAGGAATGATACTTTATTATGATTCTATATCCTATACCTGAGATATTGTTAATTGTGATGTCTTCTAGTTTAATTCTTAAAGAGCGAATGAGTGAACGTAAAGAGTCTATGTAGTTATCTTGATAATGCCAGATTTTGTTTTTGATTTCAGTGTAAGTGACAACATTATTAGGATTGTTACTTAACAAACTGAGAAGAAGCATCTCATTATGGGTTAAAGATATAACTTTTTTATTGATTGTAAGTACTTTATTTAATTGGTCATAGTAGCTATTTTCTGCAAGCTGAAGTATGCATTTTTTTTCTTCATTTCTGAGATATTCATGTGCAAGTTCTAAGGCAATATCAAGTTTATAGTTACTTATGGGTTTCACAATGTATTTTATAAGGTGTAGCTCTATGGCTTCTAATAAATATTCTGTATGTAAAAATGCTGTAACAATAATAATGGGAATATTTTTATCTTGTCGACGTATTGATTTAACCATTTGTAAGCCATTCATAATTGGCATTTCAATGTCAGTAATAATAATATCAGGTTTGGTTTCTTTATATATGTTTAACGCTTCTTGTCCATTAGAAGCTTCTAGAACTTTATTGTAGATAAGAGAAAGGTATTCAACTGCCTCTTCCCTAATAAGACTATTGTCATCAACATATAATATAGTTGTATTTTTTCTCATTAATTATCTTATAATAATAAGTATTAAGTAGTGATTATTATTTTAGTTAAGTAAATAAAATTATAATCAGGCATATTTTTTTCAAATGAAAAAGCTAATCTATGAACCTTTTCATTTTTATACGGATAGTTCTTTGGATTTACTCAGTTAATTCTTCAAGAATTCCTTGAATCATGCTTTGAGTTTTTTTAATTTCTGCCAGTGCTTCTTTGTCTGAAACTGCTAGGTCATCTGCCCAGTTTGAGATAGATGGAAACTCTATGTTGACAGCATCATCACCTTTTTTCTTGTAGATGGCTAATGAAAACGGAGCATATGAACCAGCATCTGGATGTTCTTTAGAAAGAGGGAAGATTACGTTAAATCTAATGATTGAATAAGTATCATAAAAGTCATAATCTTCTGTCGTAATATCATAAGATTTTGGAATTAAAAAACCTACTGAACCAATTTCACTTTCAAACTCTTCTTTAAAAC
>CACVAR010000344.1 GCA_902727905.1 uncultured Sulfurovum sp.
TGATTTTTCATAAAATAATTGTAACATATAATGGTAACGAAACGATAACAGAAAATCGTAATAAAGAATGGAAGCTAATCTACCAAAAGGAGAAAAAGGGTAGATTAGTTTTTTAATTATAGAAGTGTATGTTTTAGATGTCTTGCTTCACCCTATTTTTAAAATATTAGAATTTATAGATCATATCCAACTGTACACGATCGTAATCAGACTCTACAGCTGTCGCATTTTTACTTGTACTTGCATAAAGTTCATTGAAAAAGAAGTTACCAGCAAGGAAAAGGTTTTTACCTGCTTTATACTTTGCTCTAACTGCATGACCTCTAGCAGCAGTACCACCACCAAAATTATCTGAATCTGAGTAAGCACCCAGTACAGCATCTTCTTGAAGCTCAGTATATGAGTATTTTACTTGCCAATCTCCAATACGTTTAGCTTTACCTAATTGAGCTGCTACATCATAACCGAAGTTATTGTCATCTGCACCAAAGTTGTAAGCTACACCTGCTGCAAGTGTTAATGGCTTACCAAACACATCTTTAATTTGGAAGTCTGCAAACCCCTCAGCAATATGATAATCATTTGTATAAAAACCATTCGCATCTAGGTTATTCCCTTTACCACTACCAAAAAATGTTGAATTTCCTTTAAATCCATCATAGATATAAGCACCTGCACCTAAATTAAGTTTTCCAGCTTCTACTTTTGTTTTGTGTACATATTGTGCTATTAAAAGGTTAACATCATCTCTCGCAACTGATGCCTCTTCTAAAGTTGGCTGATTTACACCTAAAGTAACTACCTTTGTATTATCTTTATACTGGTAATTCACCCCGTGCATTGAAACATCATTATCCCAAACAAGTTGTGACTTAATAGGTCTATACATCATATAGGGTTGTCTACCAAATTTGTATTTAGCATTATCAGCTTTATAAGCCAAACCTAAAATGTTAAATCTTAATGATCTCCAAAAGTAGTCTTTCAAAGGCTGATCATCTTCAAATGTTTGGTTACCTGAAGTTGGATTAGCAAAACCAGATCTCATACCAACCTCAAAGTCAAGCTTATCAGTTAAGTTAACGTTTGCGCCAATTCTTAAACGATATCTATTTCTGTATTTATTTTTCTCATCATCTCTTTCGATACTCTCATATCTAAGTCTTAAATCCCCTTTTGCATGTATTCTATCAAATACGGTATTTTCAGATTTTTTAACTGGTGCTGGTGTTGCAGCTGTCTCTGCTAACACAAGTGTACTTAATGCGATGGTCGATAATAAAATTTTTCTCATTTGAAAAACTCCTTTGATTTATATATTGAGCGAAGTATAAAACAAAACGGTTACAAAATGATTACAAATTGATTACAGAATATCTAAAATAGGCACTTAAGACTTTTTAGTTAAAATAACATCCTTTAAAGATAGATAGAGGATAATAATTACTTATGATAAAAAAATACCTTATATTAACGATAGGCACACTAGGACTCTTAATGGCAAACTCCCTACCCCAACACCACTCAAAAACACTTGATAATGGCTTAGAAGTAGTCGTTATTCCCATGAAAAACAACTCAAACGTCATTACCACAGATATATTTTACAAAGTTGGGTCTCGTAACGAAGTGATGGGGAAAAGTGGTATCGCCCATATGTTAGAGCATTTAAATTTTAAATCAACCAAAAACCTAGAAGCTGGTGAGTTTGACAAAATTGTTAAATCAAAAGGAGCTACCAACAATGCAGCTACCTCTTTTGACTACACACACTATTACATTAAATCTTCTTCAAAAAACCTAGGAACTTCTGTAGAACTGTTTGCTGAACTTATGGAAAATTTGAACCTTAAAGATGAAGAGTTTCAAGTTGAACGTGACGTTGTAGCAGAAGAACGTCGTGTACGTACGGAAAATCCACCTATAGGCTACTTGTACTTTAGGCTTTTTAATACTCACTATGTCTCACATCCTTATCATTGGACACCCATTGGTTTTATGAATGACATTCAAACTTGGACAATTGATGATATTAAAGAGTTTCATTCAAAATATTATCAACCAAACAATGCCATTTTAATTGTTACTGGGGATATTGATGAAAAAGAAGTGTTTAAAGTAGCTGAAGAGAAATTTGGAAAAATTAAAAACCATACTACCGTGCCTGAACTAAAAGTTGCTGAACCTAAACGGGATGGAAGTATTAGACAAATAATTACTAAAGACAACAATACCGTCGATACCATTGCCATTGCCTACCCTATTCCAAACTATGAACATGAAGATCAAGTAGTTCTTTCAGCAATATCTGAACTACTTTCATCAGGTAAGTCATCACGTTTATACAAAGAAATTATAGACAAAAAACAGATGGCAAATAGTATTTATGGCTATAACATGGAGCTAACCGATGATGGTGTTTTCATTTTTATGGGTATGGCTAACCCAGGCATAAAAATTGCAGATTTAGAAAAAGAGATTTTAGAAGAGATAGACAAGATAAAAGCTGGTGATGTAAGTACAGAAGAGCTTGAAAAAGTCAAGATTAATGCAAAAGCTGATTTTATATACTCTTTAGAAGACTCAGCTAGTCTAAACTCTCTTTTTGGCTCTTACTTAGTTAGAGGAAACTTAAAGCCTTTACTTGAATATGAAGAGAATTTAGCTAAAATTACACCTGAAATGGTTACCAAAATAGCCAATAAGTATTTTAATAATGATTTAACCACAACATTAATACTAAAAAAACAGAATGAAAAGTAAATAGGAATAACGTAAATGAGTAACTTAATTACAGGTGCGACAACAGCACTTATTACCCCATTTAAAAATGGAACACTGGACGAAGCAACTTTTGCGAAATTAATTCAAAGACAAATTAACAATGGTATAGATGCAGTTTGTCCAGTGGGAACAACTGGAGAATCAGCAACACTTAGCCATGATGAACATAAAAGATGTATAGAAATTGCTGTAGAAGTTTGTAAAAATGCTAACACTAAAGTTCTTGCCGGTGCAGGTTCTAATGCAACACATGAAGCAATAGAGATAGCACAACATGCAGAAAAATGTGGTGTAGATGCTATTTTCTCTGTTAGTCCTTACTACAATAAACCTAGCCAAGAAGGTCTGTACCAACACTACAAAGCCATAGCAAAATCTGTAGAATTACCATTTATGCTTTATAATGTACCAGGTAGAACAGGTGTTGACATTTCTGCAGATACAGTTTGTAGACTTTTTGATGATGTTCCAAATATCTATGGAATAAAAGAAGCAACTGGTTCTATTGAGCGTACAGTTGAACTTTTAGCCAAAAGACCAGACCTTTATGTTTTTTCTGGTGATGATGCCATTGACTACCCTATTTTAGCCAATGGAGGAAAAGGAATTACTTCTGTAACCTCTAACTTGTTACCAGACATGAAATCTGAGCTTGCGCACTTAGCTTTAGAGGGTAACTTTATAGCTTCTAAAGCAATTAACGATAAACTCTATGACATAAACAAAATTCTCTTCTGTGAAAGTAACCCTATTCCTATCAAAGCTGCAATGTATATTGCTGGTCTTATGGATACGTTAGAATACAGATTACCATTGGTTCAACCAAGTGTTGAAAACATGAACAAAATAGAAGAAGTTATGAAAAATTACAAAATAGTAGGAGCGTAGATGTCAGAGATGAAAGGGAAAACTGTAGTCATTACAGGAGCAACCAAAGGAATTGGTAAATCGGTAGCTGAAAAATTTGCTAGTAATGGTGTAAATGTTGCATTTACCTACAATTCTAACAAAGAATCAGCTGATGTTATTGCTGCTGATTTAGAATCGAAGTATGGTATTAAAGCCAAAGCTTATCCTCTCAATATTTTAGAGCTAGATGAGTTCAAACCTCTTTTTTCAGCTATTGATGAAGACTTTGATAGAATTGATTTCTTTGTATCGAATGCCATGATTTACGGTCGCCCTGTTGTTGGTGGTTATGGTAAATTCATGCGTTTAAGACCTAAAAAAGGTTTAACAAATATTTATACTGCAACGGTAGGTGCTTTCGTTGCAGGTTCTCAAGAAGCTGCAAAACGTATGGAGAAAGTTGGTGGTGGTGCTATTGTAACTCTTAGTTCTACTGGTAACTTAATTTACATAGAAAACTACGCTGGTCATGGAACAAACAAAGCAGCTGTTGAAGCAATGAGCCGTTATGCTGCTGTTGAACTTGGTGAGATGGGAATTCGTGTTAACGCTGTATCTGGTGGACCAATTGACACTGATGCATTAAAAGCCTTTACCAACTATGAAGAAGTAAAAGCTGAGACTATTAAGCGTTCAGCTGTAAATAGAATGGGAAGCCCTGATGATTTAGCTGGTTCTGTTTATTTCTTATGTACCGAAGAAGCTTCTTGGATTACAGGTCAAACCATTGTTGTTGATGGTGGAACAACGTTTAGGTAAAAAACAAAGTCTCTTCAATGTTTTCAAACCTACTGACAATTTCATAGGTTCGATTTCATTGAGCAACCATAACCCTATCCAACCATTTTTATGTTCGATAAAATCGAACCTACGGATTCCAAATCTTTATAAGGAACCTCTCTCATGCAAAATAACAAAATCGTAAACATTCCCAATATCTTAGCCTTCATTCGTCTACTTTTAGCCCCCATTATGTTCATGCTATTGGTTAACCAAGATGCAGGCATTTTTGAAGGTATACATCCCTCATGGCTTAACTATGCTGCTGCTTTTATATTTGTTGTTGCTTCAGCTACTGACTTTTTTGACGGCTATATAGCCAGAACTTTTGATCAAATTACTACCATGGGAAAAATTCTTGATCCATTGGCTGACAAAATGCTTACATTAGCTGGGTTTTTAGGACTTATGATGTTAGGTTCAGCCTCTCCTTGGGCAGTATTTTTAATCATTACTAGAGAACTGTTCATAACAGGACTAAGAGTTTCAGCTGTGGCTGAAAATATTGACATTGCAGCTTCATGGATGGGAAAAGTAAAAACAGTTGTTCAGATGATTGCTATTGGGTTTTTGCTCATGGGCTGGTATGGAGGAGAAATTCTTTTATGGATAGCCGTTGCTCTTACACTTTACTCTGGTTATGAGTATGTAAGAGACTTTTTTAAATCGGTAAAAATGATTTAAGGGTATTTATCCCTTAATATTAGTCATAAATACGACCTAAATATTCTGAATAAATATCTTTAGCTGCATTTAATGCCTGTACAGACTTAAAGTTTAACTTCTGCTCTTGCGTGATGGCTGTAGAAACTAAATGTTCTGAAGCTCTCATGATTTTCTCTGTCTCTCGCATTACTTTCTTAGAACTTGGATGGTACTCTTTCTCTCCATCATAAACACCTTCAACATGAATGACTCTTCTAAGCACAGAAGCTTGTTCATTTAAAATCATATCAAGGTTCTGAATCTCTTCAGTAGCTTCTCTTAAATGTACATCAACTTTTTTCATTTCTTTTTGGCACTCTTCTTGCGTCATACAGTAATCTTTAGATTTCTCATAAGTTTTCTTAGCTATACGTAAATTTTTACTTCCCTTAAGATTAATACGAATTGCATAAACCAACCAAGCCATAATAAGTGCAGAAAAACCTAAAATCAATGCACCAACAGTCATATTTCCATTGGCTGAAATCATATCACCACCAATCCATGTTAAAATAGGGTTTACCTGTTCACTTGCATTATCAAGGGTTATTGAACTTGGATCAATCCCAAGTTTTGTCATGGCTAAATAAATCCATGCAACAACAGTAAGAAGTGCTACAACTATGGCTAAAATCAATCCTGTAAATCTTCCTGAACTTAGATTTTTAACTGAAAATGATTCGTCTTCATTTCCATCAACTGCAAGTTCAAAAGCTTCAGCTTCTTCAAAAGTAGTATACTCAAACCCTACTTTCTCTAAAAGAACTTCAGAGTTTTTAAATGTAACATTATTAAAAGTTCTTTTTGCTTCATCAAAATCTTCAGCAGCACTGGAGATGCCAATTTTACATTCTGAAATTTCCGAATCAACTTTTGCAACCAACTCTTGTGATGCTTCAATTAATGCATTGGCTTCAGACAATTTATTTTTTTTACTCTGACCTACAACTTCAGCCTCTGTTTTTATTTCTATTTCACCATTATTATCATCCATTTTTGCCTCTTCTTTTTTATTTAAATTTTTTGGGATTATTCTAACATAATTTCATTACTTTTCATCTAAATTCTAAGCCCTACTTTTTAACCTAAGCTTGGTATAATTCATATCAATAAATTTTTAAACATATAGGACGTTTATGGGGATTTTCATAGCCTTATTAGTATTTTCATTTTTAATATTTTTTCATGAACTAGGACACTTTTTAGCAGCCCGTTATTTTGGTGTACATGTTGAAGTTTTTAGCATAGGTTTTGGTAAGCGAATACTCACTAAAAAGTTTGGGGCAACTGAATGGAGCTTCTCTTTAATTCCTCTTGGTGGTTATGTTAGAATGAAAGGTCAAGATGATGCTAACCCTGAACTAAAATCATATGATTCCGATTCTTATAATTCAAAAACACCTCTAGAACGTATTATTATTTCATTTGCTGGTCCATTTGCTAATTTTCTACTGGCTTTTATACTTTACTTAATGGTTTCTAGTATTGGTGTACCAACACCTCTTGCCAATATAGGAAAACTGATTGAAAATTCACCAGCAGTTGATGCTGGTCTACAACTTGAAGACAGTATTACAAACATTGATGGAAAACCTATTACTTACTGGAAAGAAATCGGAGAAAATATTGGTCAACACAAGCAGAGTCATGAAATTACTATTTTACGTGATAACAACTATATCGATTTAACCATTACACCCAAACTACTAGAAGTAGATAACATGTTTGGGGAAAAAGAAGAACGCTATCTTTTAGGAATTAGTCCAAATCCAAATAAAATGGAAAATATAGCTTATGGACTAGGAGATGGTCTTCTTTTTGCTTATGAACAAACTCAGCATGCCTCACTTTATATTTTTAAAAGTCTGCAAAAACTAATATCTGGTCTTATACCTATTGAAAACTTAGGTGGTGTAGTAGGCATAGTCGACACAACATCCAAAGTGAGTCAAATGGGACTGGTGGCTGTACTTATGTTTGCAGCACTCATTTCAGTTAACTTAGGGGTCATCAATCTCTTACCCATTCCAGCACTGGATGGAGGACATATACTCTTTCATCTTTATGAACTCATTACAAAAAAGCCAGCCAATGAAGATATTATGTTAAAGTTAACACTTTTAGGCTGGGGTATACTTTTAAGCTTAATGCTTTTGGGTTTATACAATGATATTAATAGATTATTAGGATAAAAAATGCAAGATATACAAACAAAAGAACGATTAAGAAAAAACTTAGATCAAATCATCTGGAACATTGAACAAGCTAGAATTACCATTTCAGAGCATCATATTGTTCAACTTGTTGCTGTTGGAAAGTACTCAGATGAAGAAAATATTAAAACACTTTATGAAGTAGGACAACGTGCTTTTGGTGAAAATCAAGTTCAACAACTAGAAACTCGTATGACTAACCTAGAAGAGCTTCCATTACAATGGCATATGATGGGACATCTCCAAAGTAATAAGATCAATAAACTTATTGAACTTAGACCAACACTGTTTCAATCATTAGACTCATTAAAACTTGCCACATCCCTTAATGAAAAGCTCGCTCAAAAAGAACAAAAAATGAGTTGTCTACTACAAATTAATGCAGCTAATGAAGAGAGTAAATCAGGGGTCAAGAGTGAAGAAGCTTTTGATATTTACCAACAAATTCAAGAAACATGTCCTCAACTAAAGCTTAAAGGTGTTATGAGTATTGGCGCTCATGTTGAAGATGAGAAAATCATTCAACAAAGTTTTGAAGAAACACATAAAATTTATGAATCGTTAAAGAAAGATGGGGCAAAAATTTGTTCTATGGGGATGAGTAACGACTATGAACTTGCTATAAAATGTGGTTCAAACTTAGTCCGTATTGGTTCTAAGATATTTAAATAATTATACACACTAACATTAAGGAAGGTTAAAAAAACAATGAGACAACTTGTACATTACTATTATCACCAGGAAAGATTAGTAACGTGGATTAAAGAAAATAAAATTTTATCTAGTACAAAATTACTGGTAGAAATTAATTTTCCTGACTCTGACCAAAACAAATTAATAAAGCTTCTTAATACATTATCAAAATTGCTCCCTAATGCAACCATTGTAGGTATGCAAAGTTTCACCTCCTTTGTAAACCATAGGGTAACTGATATTAACCCTCAACCTGTTATTTCCATAATGGACTTTGAAAGCTCTAAAATTTCAACAGAAGTTCTAGACTTTAGTGGAGAAAGTGATAACGAGTTAACTATAAACTTCTCTAAACTAGAAAAACATCTTCAAGCTGATACTAAAGCTGTAAAGATTTTATCTTCAAATAATGAAGTAGAAAGTTCAAGACTCATTAATGAAATAGGAAATAAGTTTAGTCATCTTAAAGTCTTTGGTGGAGGAGCTACTTCCAAAGTACAAAATGAAAACAGTTCATTTATTTTTTATAACAATACAATTTATAAGAAAGCATTGGTCCTCACTTTTATGCATGGTAAAAATCTTAATGTTGAACTTTTCCAAGCATCTGACTGGAAACCAATTTCAAAAAAGAAGGTCATTACTAAGATCAGTAATAACTCTATTTTAACACTTGATAATAATTCAGCTTTAGATATTTATAAAAAATATTTCCCTACTATTGAAGAAGATCCATCTGTTGCACTACAAGTACCTCTCTATATTTCTAAAAATAATATCTCTACAACAGCACACATCTTAACTATTGACTTTGAAAAACAAAGTTTAGAAATGGCACAAACCTTTGAAGAAGGTGACATTGTTCAACTCTCTATTGGTAACTATGATGCGATGATGAACCGTATCCAAGAAATACATGATTTTCTTCTAAATACGCCAGCACAAGGTTTATGGATTGGCGCTGCTGTTTCATACGAATATGGATTTAGGATTCCAATTATTCACTATATTTCTAACATCAAAAAGACAAACCAAATTTTTGGGTACAGTACTTCTCAGGAGTACTTCAACACAGAAAACCAGCCAAATACTTACCACAACCATACTTTTGTTATGGCAGCCATTACTGAATCAAGTTCAGAATATATAAGCCTTTCAGAATCAACAAGTACGAACATTGGTCCTTTTGAACTTGCTAACAAAAACTTATATTCAATTATGCATAAAACAGCTTCTGAACTAAACCAGTTAACTGAAAATCTAGAAAATATTGTTGAACAGAGAACCAAAGAACTGGAAATTTTTAATGAAGAGCTTCAAGTAAAAATTAAAAATGCTGTACGTAAAGAGAAACGTCAAAATGCCATTATGAACCAACAATCTAGACTGGCTTCCATGGGTGAAATTCTAGAAAACATTGCCCACCAATGGAGACAACCTCTTAACACCGTCTCTTGGATTATGAATGACACACTAATCAAAGCACAGTTAGGTCGTTCCGATGAAGTAGATTTAGAACAACTGGCTAAAAAAGTAAATAACTCTATTCAATTCCTATCTGAAACAGTTGAAGATTTCAGACGTTTTGTTGACCACTCAGACATGGCACAAACCTTTAACATTAAGAAAACGATTGAGTCAACCATTATGCTTATTAAAGAGACACTGATTAAATCTGAAATCACCATTGATCTTGACTGTCCTAATGATGTAAAATATAAAGGTTTTGAAAATGACTTTAAACATGTTATTATGAACTTAATAAATAATGCACGTGATGCTATGGAAGAAAACAAAATTCAAAATGGACATATATCTATTCGTGTTTATCATAAAAAAGATGAACTGATTATTGCTGTACAAGATAATGCAGGAGGCATTCCTAAAAAAATTCTGAAAAATATTTTTGAGCCTTACTTTACAACTAAGCACAAATCAAAAGGTACAGGTCTTGGTCTTTATATGTCTAAAAACTTAATTGAAAAAGTAAAAGGAAATTTAGAAGCATTTAGTATTTTAAATAAAAAAACAACCTTTATTATTACCCTTCCAGATGAAGGTGCTTTGCCTACCCCACCTAGAAAACTTGATGAAGAGGAAGATTATGGAACGTAAGCTATAGTAGGGATACCCATTCCCTCAGGATAACCACACATTAAATTTGCAGCAACCATGGCTTGAGATGATGCACCTCGTAGTAAATTATCAATAGCTGAATTCACAAACAAAGCATTTCCATTTTTAGCAGCAAAAATATCACAAAAATGTGTTCCTGCTGTACTTTTAATGTCCACAGGATTTTCACGAATACGAATAAACATATCATTCTCATAATGCTTTTTTAATACTTCCATAGGGTCAATGTCTTCTTTTAAAGTAGCATAAACAGAAACCAATTCTCCACGTGTAGCTGGAATAAGATGAGGCACAAAGTTGACATTCATCTTTTTACCGTGTACTTTTTCTATCTTCTCAGCAATCTCTGGAGCATGTCGATGCTTTAAAGGATTATAAGCAAAAATATTATCATTCACATTTACAAAATGCGTAGTCTCAGAAAGCTTTTTCCCAGCCCCTGAAACACCTGACTTTGCATCCACAAACAAAGGTGCATTCTCATCAAGGTAAGGGATAAAAGGTAATATTCCTAATAATGTAGCCGTTGGATAACACCCCGGTCCAGCTGCAAGTTTAGCCTTCTTTAAATCTTCTTTATAATACTCAATAAGGGCGTAAACAGACTCATCTAAGTGTTCTCTGTCTTCATGCTCACAATAATGTTCTTCATAAGTTTCTAAATCTAGTCTATAATCAGCAGATAAATCAACTACTTTAACGCCTTTACCTATTAACTCTCTAGCAAATCCCATTGAAGCTTTATGAGGGAGTGCTAAAAATACCAGTTCACAATGCTCGGCTACAGCCTCTATAGAAGCTTTCTCTACAGGATACGTCATAACATCTACCAATGAAGGATGTAATGACTCAATTACCGTGTCACCAGTTGTTGTTGCCAAATATTTCAAAACAAACTCTGGATGTGTTACTAAGATTTTAATAAGCTCAAGTCCAGTATATCCACTGGCACCTACTACACCTACTGTTGTCATTAAATCTCCATTGCCTCTATAGACTCTATATCAAAAGTTTTATTTCCAGATGGCAGTTTAATACTTACTTCATCACCCTCTTCTTTTCCAAGTAAAGCACGTGCCATTGGAGACCCTGATGATATCCAACCTTTGTCAAGATCAGACTCTTGCGCACCCACAATGGTATAAGTTACTTCAGAATCATCTTCTTGATCAATCAATTCAACAGTAGAACCAAAAGAGACACGTTCATGTGCCAACGAAGCAGGATTAATAACCTGAGCTCGCCCTACTAAATCTGTTAAATCTAAAATACGTGCTTCCATAAGCCCTTGTTTGTCTTTAGCAGCATGATACTCAGCATTCTCTTTTAAGTCACCTAACTCTCTCGCCACATCAATAACATGAGCTATTTCCCCACGTTCAACTGTTTTAAGATGTTCTAACTCTTTAGATAACTTGTCAAATGTCACTTTTAGCATTGGTTCTTTTTGCACTTTATTTCCCTCTTCTTTGTCTGTCAATTTTTTAGTAGGGCTATTATAGCAGAAGTATAAAATAAGTACCAAGATTATAAAAAGTAAAAGTGAAATATAAATTTGCAGAAGAGTAGTAATTAAAATCCATTAAATCACTCTCAAAGGAGAAAGAGATTGATTTAAAGATTAACCATTTATTAGTTACAAGTGTTACTTCCCCCTAAATAAAACTTTAAGTAAGTTTTAACTTAGTCCAACACTTTTCACCCTTTAAAGTGAAGTTTTAGTATAAAATATAAATATTTAGAACTAAATATTTTTTTAGTGTAAAGTTGGTGAATAATTGGTGTCAATTTACATTTTAAAGACTATAAGAGAAAAGTTAGTCTCAAATAAGTATAGTTACAAAACTATTAAAAAGAGATAAGATATATCTTATATAGAAGTCAAATAGAAAAATTTTATCTTTAGTCGCTATGATACGAAATATATTAAATTAGGAATCTAAACTATGGCACAAACAATCTACCAACTCAAAGAAGATCAACTTAGATCAAAAATCATTCTTTTTGACCTAGACGGTACACTTATTGACTCTACTGAAGCTATTTTGGAGAGTTTTGCAACAGCTTATAGTAAATTTGAAGTAGCAGTTCCAGCAGATGAAGATATTAAAGCACTTATTGGTTTACCACTAGAAGTCATGTTTATAAAACTAGGCGTAGATGAAGCAAAAGCGATGGACTATGTAAGAGCTTATAAAGAGCATTACAGAACCATTCACACGCAAAAAACAGTACTTTTACCAGAGGTAGAAAATACATTAAAAATAGCACACGAATGTGCAAGACTTGGTGTTGTTACGACCAAAACAGGTAAATATTCACGTGAACTTCTCGAACATTTTGACCTGATGAAATACTTTGATGTCTTAATAGGAAGTGAAGATGTTGAAAACCATAAACCTCACCCAGAACCTATTATAAAAGCATTAGATAGCCTTGGTTATTCTTATGGAACCGTTACCTACATGATTGGTGATACCATTACCGATATATTAGCTGCTCAAGAAGCAGACATTGCGAGTATTGGTGTTTTATCTGGCTATGGTAATCCTGATGAACTAGAAGAAGAGGCAGACTTTGTAACTAAAAATGCTTTTGATGCTGTTCGAATTATTGGAGAACTTTAACTTCTAAGTGCTAGGTTTATAAATCATAAACCTACCAATAATTAACAAAAATTACACTACCATAGCATCATGAAAAAAATACTTATAACCAATGACGATGGTTTTGACTCCCCTGCACTTTTAGCCCTTATAGAAGCACTAAAACCTCTAGCTGAAATCATTACTGTCGCTCCTACACTTGAAAAGTCTGCTTGTGGACATTCCCTAACACTTACTAAACCTTTACGCTTTGTAGAAATAGAACCCAACTTTTATAAACTTGATGATGGTACACCAACGGACTGTGTCTTTTTAGCCCTACACAAAATTTATGATAAAGATAATATGCCAGACCTTGTAATCTCTGGTATAAATATTGGTGCTAATATGGGTGAGGACATTACCTATTCTGGCACAGCCTCTGGTGCAATGGAAGCTGTACTTCAAGGTGTACCTGCCATTGCCATTTCTCAGGACTTTTCAGATGACATGCGAGAAAAAAATGGCTTTAACTACGAACTAGCAAAAGAAGCTATTCATACACTGGTCAAAAAAATATTTGATGGCGCATTTCCTTTAGAACCTCGTAAGTTTTTGAACATTAATGTTCCAGCATTGAGTCCAGAAGCATCTAAAGGTTTTAAAATTACCAAAACAGGAAGTCGTGTCTATACCAATGATGCCGACTCCCATATTAATCCAAGAGGTCAAGAGTTTTTTTGGATTGGACTGGTTAACCATCAGTGGCGTGAAATCCAAGGTCAAATGACGGATGTCCAAGCAACTAAGAACGGCTATGTTTCTATTACCCCTATTCACTTAGATATGACATCTCATGCTGATATAGAGAGACTTGAATCATGGATTTAAGATTCCAACGTTGTGAACTGCTCTTTGGTACAGAAGACTTTGCCAAAATACAAAAAGCAAAAATATTAATACTGGGTGTCGGTGGTGTTGGCTCCTATGCTTTAGATTGTCTCTACCGTTCAGGTGTTTCTGACATTACCATTGTGGATTATGATGTTTATGATGAAACCAATCAAAATAGACAAATAGGTTCAGAAGCGTTAGGTGCATACAAAGTTGAAGCACTTCAAAAACTCTACCCTTCTGTCACTACGATTAATGAAAAAATGGACATGGCTTGGGTAGAAAACTTTGATTTTGAACCTTATGATTTGGTACTTGATGCTGCAGATACCACAAAAGTAAAAATAGAAATTGCTAAAAAGTGCTACAAAAAACTTATCATGTCTTTTGGATCAGCAAAACGTTATGATACTTCAAAAATTGAAGTCGCTTCTATTTGGAAAAGTCATGGTGATGCCTTAGGTAGAAAAATACGCAATGAATTAAAAAAAGCGAAGTTCAATAGAAACTTTACGGTTGTCTTCTCTCCCGAAGAAGACAAATGTAAAGAGAAAGGTTCTTGTGTTGCTGTCACAGGTGCTACAGGTTTAACCGTTTGTTCTGAAGCCATAAAAAGAATTTTAAAAAATAGCTAAACTAATATTAATAATTAAGAAACTATCCTTAATTATTAATATTAAATGCAATTCTTCCATTTTCTCCATACTGTGGTCTAAGTACTTTTTCAATACTTGCTAAATGAGCCATTGCTTTTGGATGTCCAGATTTTGCAGCTAATTTAAACCAGTATCTTGCTAATTGAGTCTGTTGTCTAACTCCTCTACCCTGAGAAAAGCTCAATCCAACATAAAACTTTGCCTCCGAATGATTTTTTCTCGCTGCTTTATGAAAGTAGTTAAAGGCTAATCTTTCATTTTTTCTTACACCCTGTCCAGTAGCATACATAAGCCCTAAATCAAACAATGCACGTGAGTTTCCTTGTGCTGCTGCTCTTTTGGCATACATAAACTTTGTCGATACTTCATTGTTTACTTGTTGAGTGTTTACATGAAGTGAATTAAATGGATTGGCTGTTAAGTTGATACTTGTAATAAAAGTTAATAATAAAATAAATTTGTTCATTTTCTGTTCCTAAATGTTTTGTTAAAATTATTATATATTAAATATTATTACTTAAAACTTAGTTTTATTAAAAAAAAATAAAAAAAAATATTAATATAATAAATTTATTTTATAAACAAAAGAAAGTTTCGAGATAATAAAAGTAAAACTTAAAGGATAAAAGATGAAACTACCTGATGATGATACTTTATATAAAATTTTCATGTTCGTAATGTTTGGCTCTGTTATACTTGGTCTACTATTTGATACGGAGTACTAAATGAAAAAAAATCTATTTGAA